>NZ_JBZAYE010000222.1:0-10561 GCF_058244205.1 Variovorax sp. 20P10.2.4 | reverse complement strand
TCGCCACCTCCGACCACGACGGCCCGCATGCGCACATGGTGCAGGCCGATCCCAAGGGCAACTTCGTGCTCGTGGCCGACCTGGGGCTCGACCGCGTCATCTCCTACCGCTTCGACCGCGCGACCGGCGTGCTGAGCCAGCCCGGCACGGTGGCCGTGTCGGAGAGCTCGGGCGCGCGTCACTTCGTGTTCCATCCGAACGGCCGCTGGTTCTACCTCGTGAACGAGGAGGCCTCGACCATCGCCTTCATGCGCTACGACGACGCCACCGGCGTGCTCGTGCCCGTGAGCGAGACCTCGGCGCTGCCGAAGGGCTTCAAGGGCACCAGCTACGCCTCGGGCATCCGCATGCTGCCCGGCGGCCGGCACTTCGTGTCGCTCAACCGGCTGCACGATTCGATCTCGCTGTTCGCGATCGATGCCCGCACCGGTGCGCCCACGCTGGTGCGCGAGGAATGGACGCGCGGCAACTACCCGCGCAGCTGCACGCTCGACCCGAGCGGGCGCTTCCTCTACGTCTGCCACAACAAGCAGGGCGACAACGTCACGGTCTTCCGCGTGAAGAACGGCGACATCGCGTTCACCGGCCAGTACGTGGCGGTGGGCAGCGCGGCAGCGATCGAGTTCTCGGCATGAAGAAGAACGCCTCGCTTCGCTACATCGCCTCGCGCGCCGGCGGCATGCTCATCGTGCTCGCCATCGTGGCGGTGCTGGTGTTCGTGCTCACGCGCGCCGCCTCGGGCGACCCGGTCTCGGTGCTGCTGGGCGACCAGGCCACCGCGGCCGACATCGCGCGCGTGCAGAAGGAATACGGCCTCGACAAGCCGCTGCCCGTGCAGTTCGGCTACTGGCTGCGCGAGGTGCTGCAGGGCAACCTCGGCACCTCGATCTTCCTGCAGCGCCCGGTCACGCAGGCGCTGTGGGAGCGCGCCGAGCCCACCGCGCTGCTCGCGCTGATGGCGGTGGCCATCGCCGCGCTGATCGGCGTGCCCTGCGGCATCGTCTCGGCCGTGTTCCGCGGCCGCGCGGTCGACCAGCTGTTCACCGGCATCGCGATGCTGGGCGCGAGCATCCCGAGCTTCTGGCTCGGCATCGTGCTGATCCAGATCTTCGCGGTCTCGTTCGGCTGGTTCCCGGTCTCGGGCTACGGCGCGCCCGACGCGGCGCTGGCCGAGCGGCTGCATTCGCTGGTGCTGCCGGCCGCGGTGCTGGGCCTCCTGAACTCCGCGCTCATCATCCGCTTCACGCGCGCCTCGATGCTCGACGTGCTCGGCGAGGACTACGTGCGCACCGCGCGCTCCAAGGGCCTGAGCGAGACGGTGGTGGTGCTCAAGCATGCGCTGCGCAACGCGCTGGTGCCGATCGTCACGGTGATCGGCCTGACGGTGGCGCTGATGATCGGCGGCGCCGTCATCACCGAGACCGTGTTCGGCCTGCCGGGCGTGGGCAACCTCGTGGTCAGCGCGGTGCTGCGGCGCGACTACCCGGTGATCCAGGGCGCGCTGCTGGTGATCGCCGCGATCTACGTGCTCATCAATTTCGCTATCGACCTGCTGTATGCGGTGGTCGATCCGCGCGTAAAGGTCTGAGCCATGCAGATGCCAAGAATGCTGCGCCAACTGATGCACCGCCGCATCGTGATGCTGTCCGCGCTGGTGCTGCTGGCGATCGCCATCCTCGCCATCGGCGCGCCGCTGTTCGCCTCCATCGATCCCAACGACACGGCCGTGCTGCAGCGCCTGAAGGCGCCGAGCGCCGAGCACCTGCTGGGCACCGACGAGCTGGGCCGCGACCTCTATTCGCGCATCGTGCACGGCGCGCGCTACTCGCTGGCGATCGCGGCGCTCACCGCGCTGGGCGCCGTCGTCGCGGGCACCGTGCTGGGCCTGATGGCCGGCTTCTTCCGCCGGCTCGACGCGCCGCTGATGCGCGTGGTCGACGCGATGATGTCCTTCCCCGACATCCTGCTGGCGATCGCGCTGGTGGCGATCCTCGGGCCCTCGCTGATGAACACGGTGCTGGCGCTGGTGCTGGTCTACACGCCGCGCGTGGCGCGGGTGGTGCGGGCCTCCACGCTGGTGGTGCGCGAACTGCTGTTCGTCGAGGCCGTGCGCGCGCTCGGCGTGCGCACCTCGCGCATCCTGTGGCGCCACATCCTGCCGAACCTGATGTCGCCGATCCTGGTGCAGGTCTCGTTCATCTTCGCCTACGCGATCCTGGCCGAGGCGGGGCTGTCCTTCCTCGGCGTCGGCGTGCCGCCCGAGATCCCGACCTGGGGCACCATGGTCGCGGGCAGCCAGCAGTACGCGCACCAGGCCTTCTGGGTGGTGCTGTTCCCGGGGCTCGCGATCATCTTCACCGCGTTGTCGCTGCAGCTGCTCGGCGATGGCGTGCGCGACCTGCTCGACCCCAAACTTAAAAAGACCGCGTGATGACGACCGCCACATCCTCTCCGCGCCTCGTGGTCGACCGCCTGAGCACCAGCTTCCCCACCGAGGACGGCCTGATCCGCTCGGTGGCCGACGTGAGCTTCGCGATCCAGCCCGGCAAGACCACCGCGCTGGTCGGCGAATCGGGCTCGGGCAAGTCGGTCACCAGCCTCACGCTGATGCGCCTGCTGCCCAGGACCGCCAATGCCCAGGTCAGCGGCAGCGCGCGCTTCGTCACGCGCGAAGGCAAGGACGTCGACCTGCTGACCCTGCCCGAGCGCGAGATGCGCGCATTGCGCGGCAACCAGCTCTCGATGATCTTCCAGGAACCGATGACCAGCCTGAACCCGGTGTTCACCATCGGCGAGCAGATCGCCGAGAGCGTGCGGCTGCACAAGGGGCTCGACCGCCAGGCCGCGCTGGCCCATGCGAAGCGCATGCTCGACCTGGTCGAGATCCCGGCCGCGGCGCAGCGCCTCCACGAGTACCCGCACCAGCTCTCGGGCGGCATGCGCCAGCGCGTGATGATCGCGCTGGCCATGGCCTGCGACCCGACGCTGCTGATCGCCGACGAGCCCACCACCGCGCTCGACGTGACCATCCAGGCGCAGATCCTGGTGCTGATGCGCCGGCTGCAGGCCGAGACCGGCATGAGCATCCTGTTCATCACGCACAACCTCGGCGTGGTCGCGCACCATGCCGACGACGTGGTCGTGATGTACGCGGGCCGCGTGGTCGAGAGCGCGCCGGTGCGCCCGCTGTTCGCGCAGCCCGAGCATCCCTACACCCAGGGCCTGCTGGCCTGCCTGCCGGGCAAGGCGCGCCAGCCGGGGCAGCCCAAGCCCAGGCGCCTGTTCGCGATCCGCGGCCAGGTGTCGAGCCCGCTGGCGCCGCCGCCGGGCTGTGCCTTCGAGCCGCGCTGCGACCATGCGCAGGCCGGTTGCGCCACGGCGATGCCGCCGCTGATCGACATCCGCCTGGACCGCCAGGCCCGCTGCACCCGCGTGCAGCCCGACGCCCACTTCGCGAGGCTCGCATGAACGCCGTCGTTTCCCCCCTGATCGAAGTCCGCGGACTCAAGAAGTATTTCGGCAGCGGCGAGCGCCCGGTGCGCGCGGTCGACGACGTGTCGTTCGCGATCCAGCCCGGCGAGACGCTGGGCCTGGTCGGCGAATCGGGCTCGGGCAAGAGCACCATCGGCCGCACCGTGCTGCGCCTGCTCGAGCGCGCCGAGGGCCAGGTGCTCTACCGCGGCGACGACATCGGCGCGCTGTCGGGCGAGCGCATGCGCAAGCTGCGCAGCAAGCTGCAGATCATCTTCCAGGACCCGTACGCGAGCCTGAACCCGAAGATGCGCATCGGCGCGATCCTCGGCGAGGCGCTGGCCACGCACGGCCTGCACAAGGGCGCGGCCGCGCGCGAGCGGCGCATCGCCGAGCTGCTCGAGACCGTGGGCCTGCGCGCCGAGCATGCGAGCCGCTTCCCGCACGAGTTCTCGGGCGGCCAGCGCCAGCGCATCGGCGTGGCGCGCGCGCTCGCGGTGGAGCCCGAGTTCATCGTGGCCGACGAGCCGCTGTCGGCGCTCGACGTGTCGATCCAGTCGCAGGTCATCAACCTGCTGGCCGACCTGCGCGAGCGCCTGGGCCTGACCATGCTGTTCATCTCGCACGACCTCGACGTGGTCGAGTACCTGTGCGACCGCGTGGTGGTGCTGTACCTGGGCAAGGTGATGGAGGTGGCCGAGACCGACGAGCTCTTCACGCGCCCCTCGCACCCCTACACCCAGGCGCTGCTGGCCGCGAGCCCGAAGCCCGATCCCGAGCTCGCCACCGAGCGCATCGCGCTCAAGGGCGACATCCCCAGTCCGATCTCGCCGCCTTCCGGCTGCGTGTTCCGCACGCGCTGCCCGCATGCCATCGAGGCCTGCGCGCAGACCGTGCCGCCGCTCGAGCAGGTTTCGAGCGGACACTACAGCGCCTGCATCCGCAAGGACCTGCTTTCCCCCATCGCCGCATGACCATGACCGACACCGCCGCTCCCTCCTTCGACGACCCGCTGCTGGGCAGCAGCTTCAAGGGCTATCCGCGCACCCAGGCGCCGCGCCGGCGCAGCGAGATCGGCGCCGCGGGCTGGAACGTGCTCGCGGGCGACCTGCCGCTGCCGCTGGCCGTGCTCAAGCGCGAGGCGCTCGAGCACAACCTGGCCTGGATGCAGGCGCGCGTGCGCGAATGGGGCATCGACCTCGCGCCGCACGGCAAGACCACCATGTCGCCGCAGCTGTTCCAGCGCCAGCTGAACGCCGGCGCCTGGGGCCTGACCTTCGCCACCGTGACCCAGCTCGCGGTGGGCGTGGCCGCCGGCGCGCGCCGCACCCTGATCGCCAACCAGGTGGTGAGCGACGAGGACCTGGCCGGCATCCAGCTGCTGCTGCGCGACCATGCGGGCCTGCGCATCGTGTTCCTGGTCGATTCGCTGGCGCAGCTCGCGCTGATCGAGGACTGGGCGCGCCGCCACCCGAACAGCGTGCCCTTCGAGGTCATGCTCGAGATCGGCGTCGCGGGCGCGCGCACCGGCTGCCGCACGCATGAAGAGGCGGTGGCGCTCGCCACGCGGCTGCGCGCGAGCGACGCGGTGCGGCTGGTGGGCATCGAGACCTACGAAGGGCAGGGCGCCACCGGCGCCAGCGAGCCCGACGCGGCCTATGCCGCGACCCTGATGGACCGCGTGGAAGCCGTGGCGCGCCATTGCGACACGCAGCAGCTGTTCGAGACCGACGAGGTGCTGGTCTCGGCCGGCGGCTCGGCGATCTTCGACCTCGTGGCCGGGCGACTCAAGCCCGCGCTGGCGTCGCCGGTGCGCGGCCTGCTGCGCTCGGGCTGCTATGTCACGCACGACCATGGCTTCTACAAGCGCATGGTCAGCGCGGTCGACGAGCGCCTGGGCTGCGATTGCGGCGAGAGCCTGGTGCCCGCGATGGAAGTCTGGGCCACGGTGCAGTCGCGGCCCGAACCCGGCCTCGCGATCCTGGCCGTGGGCAAGCGCGACATCTCCTTCGACCTCTCGCTGCCGGTGCCGATCGCGCGCGCGGCGCGCGGCGTGCTGGCGCCCGAGGCCGTGCCCGCGGGCTGGAAGATCACCGCGCTCAACGACCAGCATGCCTACCTGCGCTGGGAGGCCGACGAGGAGGCGCGCGCGCCGGCCGTCGGCGACCGCGTGGGCCTGGGCATCTCGCATCCCTGCACCACCTTCGACAAGTGGCACTGGATGCCCGTGGTCGAGAACGACTACCGCGTGAGCGACGCGGTGGCGATGCACTTCTGACCGCGCGGCCGATGACTCCCTCGCTGCTCCAGAAGATCGCGCAGACCCGCGAGGGCGCGCCCGCCACGCGGCGCGCGATCCTCGACCTGATCCTCGAGGACCCCGACCGGGTGCTCGAGGAGAGCTTCGAATCGCTGGCCGAGCGCTCCGGCAGCTCGGTGCCGACCATCATGCGCACCTGCCGCGACCTCGGCTTCGCGGGCCTGCGCGAGTTCAAGCTCGCGCTGGCGCAGGAGCTCGCGCTCGGCGGCTCGCCGCTGCACCGCCGCGTCAACATCGAGGACGCCGCCGACGAGGTGGTGTCGAAGATCGCGCGCAGCGCGGCCGCCTCGGTCTCGGGCGTGCGCGGCCAGCTCGACATGCAGGTGCTCGACGGCGCCGTCTCGGCCATCGCGGCCGCGCCGCACGTCGACCTGTACGGCGCCGGCGCCACCTCGTGGTTCATGGCCAACGACCTGCAGGCGCGGCTGTTCCGGCTCGGCCTGTCGGCCAATGCCTGGGCCGACTACCACCTGCAGCAGGTGGCCGGCGCCGCGCAGCGCCCGGGCGGCGTGGTGATCGCGATCTCGCACGTGGGCGGCATGCCCTCGCTGCTCGACGCGGTCGACATCGCGCGCGGGCAGGGCGCCAAGGTGGTCGCGCTCACGCGGCCCGGCACCGCGCTCGCGGCCAAGGCCGATTTCCTGCTCGGGCTCTCGGTGCCCGACGACGCCGTGATGCACGTGGGCATCGATGCCTACCTGACGCACCTCACGGCGATCGAGATCCTCACGGTGCTGGTCGCGCAACGGCGCGGCGAGCCGGCGGTGCAGCGCCTGCAGCGCGCGCGCGAAGCCTTCCAGCGCCACGGCATCGACGCCACCACGCACCCGCTGCAGAGCTGGGACGGCGGCGGCATCAACGAGAAAGGACACCGGTCGTGAGCGCTCCCCAAGCCGTGCTGCTCGAGGCCGGCCTCGTGGTCGACGGCTCGGGCGGCCCCTCGTGGCCCGGCGACGTGCTGCTGCGTGGCGACCGCATCCTCGCGCTCGGCGAGGGCCTGCGCGCGCGCCTGCCCGAGGGCCTCGAGCCGGCCGATGTCGAGGTCGTCGACTGTCGCGCCAAGGTGATCGCGCCGGGCTTCATCGACGCCCACACGCACGACGACGCGATCGTGCTGCGCGACCCGCTGTGCCTGCCCAAGGTGTCGCAGGGCATCACCACCGTGGTCACGGGCAACTGCGGCATCTCGCTCGCGCCCTACCGCACGCCGCAGTCGAAGCCGCCGCTCACGCTGCTGGGCGCCGATTCGTTCCGCCACGCGAGCATGGCCGAGTACCGCGCCGCGGTCGACGCCACGCAGCCCGCGCTCAACGTGGCCGCGCTGGTGGGCCACACCACCCTGCGCTTCGCGGCCATGGAGGCGCTCGACCGGCCCGCGAACGCCGACGAGCTCGCGCGCATGGAAGCATTGCTCGATGCCTGCATGGCCGAGGGCGCGCACGGCATGTCCTCGGGCCTGTTCTATGAAGAAGCCTTCGCCGCGCCCGCCGAGGAGGTGACCGCGCTCGCGCGCGTGGTCGCGCGCCACGGCGGCGTGTATGCCACCCACCTGCGCAGCGAGATGCAGCAGATCGTCGAGGCGCTGCACGAGGCCGGCGACTCGGCCTTCGCCGCGGGCGTGCCGCTGGTGATCTCGCACCACAAGTGCGCCGGGCCCGCGAACTGGGGCCGCACCAAGGAGACGCTGCCGCTGATCGAGTCGCTCGCGCAGCGCCAGAAGATCGCGATGGACGTCTACCCCTACGTCGCCGGTTCCACCGTGCTGCGCGAGGACCTGGTCGACGGCGTGATCGACGTGCTGCTGACCTGGTCCGACCCGCATCCCGAGATGACCGGCCGGCTGGTGTCGGACATCGCGCGCGAATGGGGCGTGAGCGAGCAGGAGGCCTGCCTGCGGCTGAAGCCCGGCGGTGCCTGCTACTTCCAGATGCAGGAAGAGGACGTGGAGCGCGTGATCGCGCATCCGCTGACCATGATCGGCAGCGACGGCCTGCCGCACGACCGCCATCCGCATCCGCGGCTGTGGGGTGCGTTCCCGCGCGTGTTCGCGCGCTACTGGCGCGAGCGCCGGCTGTTCACGCTCGAGCAGGCGGTGCACAAGATGACCGGCATGAGCGCGCGCAACCTGCGCATCGCCGAGCGCGGCCTGCTGCGCGCGGGCCACATGGCCGACGTGGTGGTGTTCGATCCCGAGACCATCGCCGACACCGCCACCTACGACCGGCCCAAGGGCCTGAGCCTGGGCATCGAGCGCGTGTTCGTGAACGGCGTGCTGGCCTATCGCGGCGGCGCGACGGTCGACGAGGCGCGCGTGCTGGCGCGCGCGGGGCGCATGCTGACGCGCGGCACCTGAGCGCGGCGGTCGCCCCGCGGCTGTCATCGGACTGTCACGAACCGTCATATTGCGTGGCTAGGATGTTCCTCGAACCCCGATGAAGGGGCCGAGGAGCAGCACCGTTGGAAATCCGCAAACTGATCGCGCCGGCGCTGGCCGTGGTCCTGCTGGCCGCGGTCGCGGGCGGCGTCTGGTATTCGAACCAGCGCGTGCGCGACGACACGACGGCCGGCAACGCCGCGCGGATCGAGCAGGCGCGCCATGTGGCGCTGCGCGGGCTGATCGGTTCCGAGAAGGAATCGTTCTTCGCCGACGAGCGCGTGCAGCAGGCGCTGGCCGCGCAGGGCATCACGGTCACGGTGGAGAAGGCCGGCTCGCGCACCATCGCCGAGCGCTACGACGCCGGCAAGTTCGACTTCGGTTTTCCCTCGGGCGCGCCGGCCGCGCAGCGGCTCAAGGAGCTCGCGAAGGCGCCCAATGTCTACAACCCCTTCTACACGCCGATCGTGCTCGCGAGCTGGCGGCCGATCGCCGAGATCCTGATCGCCAACGGCGTGGCCGAGAAGCAGGGCGACTTCTACTACGTGGTCGACCTGCCGAAGCTGATGGCGATGATCGAGAAGGGCACGCGCTGGAAGGAGCTCAAGGCCAGCGCCGCGTTCTCCACCAGCAAGTCGCTGCTGATCAATTCGACCGACGTGCGCACCTCCAATTCGGCGGCGATGTACCTCGCGCTGGCGAGCTACCTCGCGAACGGCCAGCAGATCGTGCAGAGCCAGCAGGACGTGGACCGCGTGCTGCCGACGGTGGCGCCGCTGTTCCTGCGCCAGGGCTTCCAGGAGCAGTCCTCGGCCGGCCCGTTCGAGGACTACCTCGCGCTCGGCATGGGCAAGGCGCCGCTGCTGGTGGCCTACGAATCGCAGCTGGTGGAGTTCTGGCTCAAGCATCCCGACCGGCTGCGCGGCGACATGGTGCTGCTCTATCCGCGGCCCACGGTCTATTCGAAGCACGTGCTGGTGCCCTACACGCCGGGCGGCGCGCGCCTGGGCGCGGCGCTGGAGAACGATCCCAAGCTGCGCGAGCTCGCGCACGAATACGGTTTTCGCACCGGTGGCGATGCCAAGGGGCCGGAGAACTGGGCCGGCCGCGGCGTCAAGGTGCCCGACGTGCTGGTCGACGTGATCGACCCGCCCAGCTTCGAATGGCTCGAACGCATGACCACCGCCATCGAAGGCCGCTTCAAGTGAACCCGAGGAACCCATGAACACTTCCCGTCCCGAGTCCTCTCCCGCCACCGCGGTCGCCGTTGCCGCGCCCGACGTGCTGCAGCCGCCGCAGTCCTTCGTGCTCGAGCCGCCGGCGCCCGTCGCGCCGGTACCGGTCGAATCCGCCAGCGGGCGAGTGCGGCTCAAGCCAGAGGAGGTCGGCGAGCTCGATGCGCAGGTCGATCGCTTCATCGACGACATCACCGCGCACGACAGCCAGCATCCGCAGTTCAAGGAAGCGGTGGCGCGCATCCACTCGATGGGCAGCAAGGAGATCGAAGCCTCGGCCTCGGTCTCCAACCGCATGCTCGAACGCCCGGTGGGCTCGCTGCGCAACGGGCTGTTCGGCCAGGGCTCGCAGATCGGCCAGTCGCTGATCGACCTGCGCCACCAGGTCGAGGACCTCGATCCCTCGAAGCAGGGCGACCTGTTCTCGGCGCGCAAGCTGCTGGGCCTGATCCCGCTGGGCAACAAGCTGGTCGCCTACTTCGAGCGCTACCAGTCCTCGCAGTCGCACCTCAACGCGATCATCGAGTCGCTCAAGCGCGGCAAGGACGAGCTGCTGCGCGACAACGCGGCCATCGAGCAGGAGAAGGTCAACCTCTGGACGCTGATGGAGCGGCTCGAGAAGTACGTGCACATCGGCAAGGCGCTCGACGCGCGCCTCGATGCCAAGGCGCGCGAGTTCGACGCCACCGATCCCGAGAAGGCGCGCGTGGTGCGCGAGGAGATGCTGTTCTACGCGCGCCAGAAGGTCACCGACCTGCTGACGCAGCTCGCGGTCAACATCCAGGGCTACCTGGCGCTCGACATGATCCGCAAGAACAACCTCGAGCTGACCAAGGGCGTGGACCGCGCCACCACCACCACGGTGTCGGCGCTTCGCACCGCGGTGATCGTGGCGCAGGCGCTGGCCAACCAGAAGCTGGTGCTCGACCAGATCGGCGCGCTCAACGCCACCACCGGCAACCTGATCGCCACCACCAGCGAGCTGCTGCGCGAGCAGACAAGCCAGATCCACCAGCAGGCGGCCTCGGGCACGATCGAGATCGCCAAGCTGCAGCAGGCCTTCGCCAACATTTACCAGACCATGGACGCGATCGCCGACTTCAAGCTCAAGGCGCTCGACTCGATGCAGACCACGGTCGACACGCTGAGCGACGAGGTGGC
>NZ_JBZAYE010000221.1:0-10562 GCF_058244205.1 Variovorax sp. 20P10.2.4 | reverse complement strand
TTCATCGTCGCGCTGGTCAATTCCGAACCGATCACCAACACCGAGGTGCTGACCCGCGTGCAGCGGCTGATCCAGGAGAACCCCGACGCCGAGCGCGTGCCGCGCCCGGAACTCGGACGCATGGTGCTCGAGCGGCTGATCTCCGAGCGCGCGCAATTGCAGCTCGCGAAGGAAACCGGCATCAAGGTCGACGAGATCGCCATCGACCAGGCCGAACAGACCGTCGCGCGCCAGAACCAGCTGACCCTGCCCGAGCTGCGCCAGCGCGTGGCCGCCGAAGGCATCAGCCTGCAGGCCTTCCGCAACGACCTGCGCGACCAGCTCCTGCTCACGCGCCTGCGCGGCCGCGAGGTCGATTCGAAGGTCAAGGTCAGCGACGCCGAAGCCGACCAGTTCCTGCAGGACCAGCGCAACAGCGGTGGCAAGGGCGATCCGTCCATGCTGAACCTCAACCTCGCGCAACTGCTGGTGGCCGTGCCCGAGAACGCCACCGACGCGCAGGTGGCGCAGGCGCAGCAGAAGGCCCAGGGCCTGGCGCAGCGCGCGCGCGCCGGCGAGGACTTCTCCAAGCTGGTGCAGAGCAATTCCGACGCCCCCGATCGCGCCAATGGCGGCGCGCTCGGCATGCGCACGGCCGACCGTTATCCACCGCTGTTCGTCGAGGCCGTCCAGTCCACGGCCGTGGGCGGCATCGTCGGGCCGGTGCGCTCGTCCGCCGGTTTCCACGTCGTCAAGGTGATCGCCAAGGAACAGGTCGGCTCGGCCGACGCGGTGGTCACGCAGACCCATGCGCGCCACATCCTGCTGCAGAACGACCCCAAGCGCACCACCGAGCAGGCGGTGGCGCAGCTGGCCGAATTCAAGCGGCGCATCGAGGCCAGCGGCGGCAGCGTCGACTTCGCCAGCCTGGCGCGCGACAACTCGCAGGACGGCAGCGCCAAGGACGGCGGCGACCTCGGCTGGGCACGCCCGGGCATGTACGTGCCCGAGTTCGAGGAAGCCATGAACCGCCTCGCGCCGGGGCAGATCAGCGATCCCGTGGTGTCGCGCTTCGGCGTCCACCTGATCCAGGTGCTCGAGCGCCGCAACGTCAAGCCGAGCCAGGACGAGCAGCGCGAAGCCGCCCGGGCCGTGCTGCGCGACCAGCGCACCGAGGAAGCCTTCAACACCTGGGCGCAGGAAGTGCGCGCGCGCGCCTACGTCGAGTTCCGCGAGCCCCCGCAGTCCTGATCGACACACGATGGCGCACATTCCCAGGAAGCGCTTCGGCCAGCACTTCCTGTCCGACGGCGGCATCATCGACGCGATCGTGCGCGAGATCGCGCCGCAGCCCGGCGATCCCATGGTCGAGATCGGCCCCGGCCTCGCGGCGCTCACGCAGCCGCTGGTCGAGCGGCTCGGCCGGCTCACCGTGATCGAACTCGACCGCGACCTCGCCAAGCGGCTGCGCAGCCATCCGCAGCTCGAGGTGGTGGAGTCCGACGTGCTCAAGGTCGACTTCGCGGCGCTGGCGGCGAGGGTGCCGACCACCGCGCTGCGCGTGGTCGGCAACCTGCCCTACAACATCTCCACGCCGATCCTCTTTCACCTGCTGGGCTATGCCCACCTCGTGGCCGACCAGCACTTCATGCTGCAAAAGGAAGTGATCGACCGCATGGTGGCGCGGCCCGCCACCTCGGACTACAGCCGCCTGAGCGTGATGCTGCAGTGGCGCTACGAGATGGAGAACGTGCTGTTCGTGCCGCCCGAGAGCTTCGATCCGCCGCCGCGCGTCGACAGCGCCGTGGTGCGCATGGTGCCGCTGGCCGCGCCGCCGGTGGTCGATGCGAAGCGGCTCGAGGAGATCGTGCAGGTCGCGTTCAGCCAGCGCCGCAAGCTGCTGCGCCACACGCTCGGCAAATGGCTCGACGAGCACGGCTTCGCCGGCGAATTCGACACGCAGCGGCGCGCCGAGGAAGTGCCGGTCGACCAGTACGTGGCGCTGGCGCAGACGCCGGGACTCGGCTGAAGCGGCCGAGCCGTTGCGCGGGCCGCGAGAGAAACGAAAAAACCCGTCGATGACGGGTTTTTTCTTGCGGTGCCGGAACGCGTCCGGCGAGCGCTTCTTTCTTGATTACGCCGCGGCGAGCCAGTAACCCGCGTTGAACGGGCTGCTCATGCGCAAGGCGAGCGGCGAGACGTCGACCAGTTTGTCGGTCGGCATTTTTTCGCCGGTGGGTTCGTCGGTCGCGGTGGCCGTCACCGCGGGGGGGACGGTCGCCGGGTCGATCTGGATGCCATCGAGGGTTGCCGCGCTGGTCGGCTGGGCCTCGTTCGCCCGTTCTGCTTGGCTGGTTTGTGCAGAACGGGCTACAGAAAAGAATAGAAGCACCGGAAGGGCACCTTGCGGTCGCCCCAGTAGTCCGACGCGTCGCGGAAGATGTCGAGCAGCTGCTCGCGCGCTTCCTTGTCGAACTTGCCGTTGGCCGGGATCTGTTCGAGAACGATCACGAAACCGGGCTGCGGGCCCGATTTATGCAACGGATCGGTCATGCAGTCGTACAGCGCGTCGAAGTTCTTGCCGAAGTGCGCCGGAAAGGTGAACTGCTGGGCGATCAGGTCGAGCACGTCCTGCTTGGTCTGTGCGTTGCCGAGGTTGGCATACAGGAAGTGCTGGCCCGCCGCATTGGCGGCGTCCTGCAGGTCGCTCACGCGGAACGCGCGAATCGATTGCACGATGTTCGGGCGTACGGCACGAAGGGATAAAGTCATCTCCGCTGGTCTTTCCATAGTCATCATCATTTCTTCGGGGCGCTTCGGTGCGCCGCTCAAGTCGTTGTCGTCGCTCATGGCGTGATCCGTCTGAAACTCGCGTAGTGGTCCGCCGTGTACCAGCAGGCCTCGGGTGCCGTTCGCTTCTCGCCGCCGCACACGATGCGCCGGGCACCGCGATCGCGCGATCCGGGCGTGCTCACCGTGTACTCGCGATAGTGGCCGCGCCGGGCCGAGGGCAGGAGCCGCTCGCGATTGCCGAACACCGAGCCGTCCTTGTCGTACCGGAAGGGACCGCCGTTCAGGATGGCTTCGTAGGTACGCTGGCCTTGCACCGGCAGCTCGGCCAGCGCAATCGTTTCCTGGGCGGTGGAATTCCCGGCGCCGAACCATCCGCGGGCCTCGGCCCCCGTCGTCGCCAGCGCTGCCAGCATGAAGCCGGTGAGCGCAAACTTAGCGACAGAGGACGTGATCGAGGCGCAAGACGCCATCGCCATAAAGAGGCACCACAAGAAAAGAGCGGGGGGTTCGGATCAGCGATCAACCTTGGGGTTAACCCGCAAATCCAAGCCCGCGAGTGTGCACCACGCTGGCGAAAATAGCAAGCGACTGCCCAAAGTTTGAGCAGCATCGAGGGCTTGACAGGGACGCCATAAGTTGGCGTCCACTCTCGAAGAAATGCTTGCTAAAGCTTAACGTTCTGCGTTGGCGTCGGCCACCGTGAGCGCCGACATGTTCACGATGCGCCGCACGGTGGCGCTCGCCGTGAGAATGTGCACAGGTTTGGCCGCTCCGAGCAGCACCGGGCCGATCGCGATGTTGCCGCCGGCCGCCGTCTTGAGCAGGTTGTAGGAAATGTTGGCCGCGTCGATGTTCGGGAAAACCAGCAGGTTGGCATCGCCGGCCAGCGCGCTGTGCGGCATGACCACCGCGCGCTGCTTGCTGTCGAGCGCCACGTCACCGTGCATTTCGCCATCGACCTCGAGCCAGGGCGCCTGCACGCGCAGCAGGTCGAGCGTCTTGCGCATCTTCAGCGCGCTCGGCTCATTGCTGGTGCCGAAGTTCGAGTGCGACAGCAGCGCCGCCTTGGGCTTGAGGCCGAAGCGCATCATCTCCTCGGCCGCCATGGTCGTGATCTCGGCCAGTTCCTCGGGCGTCGGGTCGTAGTTGACGTGGGTGTCGACCAGGAACACCTGGCGGTCGGGCAGCAGCAGGCCGTTCATGCAGGCATACACCGGCACGTCCTGCGGGGTGCTGGCGCAGCCGCCGGGGCGCTTGCCGATCACCTGGTCGATGTAGTGCAGGTGGATCAGCGTGGTGCCCCAGGTGCCGCAGATCATGCCGTCGACCTCGCCCTTGTGCAGCAGCATCGCGCCGATCAGCGTGAGGCGGCGGCGCATCTCGATCTTGGCGACCTGCACCGTGATGCCCTTGCGCTCGGTCATGCGGTGGTAGGTCTGCCAGAAGTCGCGGTAGCGGTGGTCCTGCTCGACGTTGACCACGTCGTAGTCGAGTTCTTCCTTCAGGCGCAGGCCGAACTTCTCGATGCGCTGGGCGATGATGGCCGGACGGCCGATCAGCGTCGGGCGCGCGATGCCCTCGTCGACCACGATCTGCGCCGCGCGCAGCACGCGTTCTTCCTCGCCCTCGCAGTAGGCCACGCGCTTCTTCGGCGCGCGCTTGGCGGCGTCGAAGATCGGCTTCATGGTGGTGCCCGAGGCATAGACGAAGCTCTGCAGCTTGTCGCGGTAGGCGTCCATGTCCTTGATCGGACGCAGCGCCACGCCGCTTTCCTCGGCCGCCTTGGCCACGGCCGGCGCGATCTTCATCATCAGGCGCGGGTCGAAGGGCTTCGGGATCAGGTATTCGGGGCCGAACGACAGCTTCTCGCCGACGTAGGCGGCCGCCACGCGCTCGCTCTGCTCGGCCTGCGCCAGCTCGGCGATGGCGTGCACCGCGGCGATCTCCATCTCGTCGGTGATCGTGGTCGCGCCCGAGTCGAGCGCGCCGCGGAAGATGTACGGGAAGCACAGGACGTTGTTGACCTGGTTCGGGTAATCGGTGCGGCCGGTGGCCATGATGATGTCGTCGCGCACCGTGCGCGCGTCTTCGGGCGTGATTTCCGGATTCGGATTGGCCAGCGCGAAGATCACCGGGCGCGTCGCCATCTTGGCGACCATCGCGGGCTTGAGCACGCCGCCGGCCGACAGGCCGAGGAACACGTCGGCGCCCTCGATCACCTCGGCCAGCGTGCGCGCCGTGGTGTTCTGCATGTACTGGCGCTTGTCGTCGTCCATCAGTTCGGTGCGGCCTTCGTAGACCACGCCGGCCAGGTCGGTCACGAACACGTTCTCGCGCTTCAGGCCGACCTTGAGCAGCAGGTTCAGGCAGGCCAGCGCCGCGGCGCCCGCGCCCGAGGTCACGAGCTTCACGTCGGCGATGTCCTTGCCGGCCACCTTCAGGCCGTTGAGCATGGCCGCCGCCACGGTGATCGCCGTGCCGTGCTGGTCGTCGTGGAAGACCGGGATCTTCATGCGCTTGCGCAGCTCGCGCTCGACGTAGAAGCAGTCGGGCGCCTTGATGTCCTCGAGGTTGATCGCGCCGAAGGTGGGCTCGAGCGCGGCGATCACCTCGACCAGCTTCGCGGGGTCCTTCTCGTCGATCTCGATGTCGAACACGTCGACGCCGGCGAATTTCTTGAACAGGACGCCCTTGCCTTCCATCACCGGCTTGGAAGCCAGCGGGCCGATGTCGCCGAGCCCCAGCACCGCGGTGCCGTTGGTGATGACCGCCACCAGATTGCCGCGCGCGGTGTACTTGAAGGCGTTGGCCGGGTCCTTGACGATTTCCTCGCAGGGCGCGGCCACGCCGGGCGAGTAGGCCAGCGACAGGTCGCGCTGGTTGACCATCTGCTTGGTCGCGGCGATCGAGATCTTTCCGGGGACCGGGAACTCGTGGTACTCGAGGGCGGCACGTCGAAGTTCGGCGCGTTTGTCTTCGGGCGAGGGAGTCGAGGATGACGAAGGGGTCGTGTCAGACATGTGCCGTTGCTCCTGAGGCGCTTCTTCTGGGGGCGCCGATTGTAGACCTCGGACGATGACGGACTATGACGCCTGGCCAGGGTGCAGCCATGACCAAAATGACCAAAAGCACGGGTCCGCGGTCAAGTCGCTGTGGCAATATGCCAAGTCCGCACAAAAACCCTCTAGAGGAGCGCAGCCATGGCCCTGATGGATTTCATCAAGAAACAGTTCATCGACATCATCCAGTGGACCGAGTCCGGCGATGGCACGCTGGCCTGGCGCTTCCCGATGGCGGAAATGGAAATCCAGAACGGCGCCTCGCTGACGGTGCGCGAGTCGCAGGTCGCGGTGTTCGTGAACGAAGGCCAGGTGGCCGACGTGTTCGGCCCCGGCATGTACAAGCTCAGCACGCAGACGCTGCCGGTGCTGACCTACCTGAAGAACTGGGACAAGCTCTTCGAGTCCCCGTTCAAGAGCGACGTCTACTTCTTCAGCACGCGCCAGCAGGTCGACCAGAAGTGGGGCACGCCGCAGCCCATCACCATCCGCGACAAGGACTTCGGCGCCGTGCGCCTGCGCGCGTTCGGCAACTACTCGTTCCGCATCGGCGACGCCAAGCTGTTCCACACCGAGATCTCGGGCACGCGCGACATCTACACCGTGGCCGACCTTGACGGCCAGCTGCGTGGCCTGGTGCTGCAGAACATCAGCAACGCCATCGCCTCCAGCGGCGTGCCCTTCCTCGACCTCGCGGCCAACCAGATCCAGTTCGCGCAGGCGCTGGCGGCCCAGCTGGTGCCCGAGTTCGCCAAGATCGGCATCAAGCTCGAGAACATCACGGTCCAGAACGTCTCGCTGCCCGAGGAACTGCAGAAGATCCTCGACCAGAAGATCGGCATGGGCATGGTCGGCAACGACATGGGCAAGTTCATGCAGTACCAGACGGCGCAGGCGATCCCCAAGTTCGCCGAGGGTGCCGCCAACGGCGGCGGCATCGCGGGCGACGCGATGGGCCTGGGCGCCGGCGTGGCGCTCGGCCAGGTGCTGGCGCAGAACCTCGCGCAGGGCCTGAGCCCGAACGCGGCGGCGCAGGCCGCGGCCGTCCAGCAGCAGCCGGCGGTGGCGGTGGTGAACCCCAACGACGTGATGACCACGCTCGAGAAGCTCGGCGAACTCAAGACCAAGGGCATCCTGACCCAGGAAGAGTTCGACGCCAAGAAGGTCGAACTGCTCAAGAAGCTGGTCTGACCCGGCGCTATGTTCTGTATAGCGCCTGACGCCCGCTCGACGGGCGTGAGAGGCATGATCGGCTGGAAGAATGCTGCGGGCCTCGCGCCCGCGCGCGTGCGCCATGGCTGAGGAAGCCGGCGGCACCCAGCGCTACTACCGCGCGCCCTGCCCCGGCTGCGGCGCGCCGGTCGAGTTCCGATCGGCCCAGTCGACCCATGCGGTCTGCCCCTACTGCCAGAGCACCGTCGTGCGCCAGGGCGACACGCTCGCGCGCACCGGCAAGATGGCCGAGCTGTTCGACGACTTCAGCCCGCTGCAGCTGTTCGCCGCGGGCCGGATCCAGGACAAGCCCTTCACCATCGTCGGCCGGCTCCAGTACAAGTACGCCGGCGGCCGCTGGACCGAGTGGATCGCGGCCCTCGACGGCGACCGCACCGGCGTGCTCAGCGAGGACAACGGCGCCTACGTCTTCTCGCTGCCGTTCGAACTGCAGCGCACGCCGCCGGCCGCGGTCGACCTGCGCGTGGGCGCCACCAGCGCCTTCAACGGCCAGAGCTACACCGTCGCCTCGAACGAGGAGGTGACGCTGGTCTCGGCGCAGGGCGAACTGCCGCACCTGCCCGAGCTCGGCCGGCCGTTCCAGGTGGTCGAGTTGCGCAACGACAAGGGCCTGGTGCTGAGCCTGGACTACGGCTCGCAGCCGCCGGCCGCCTCGCTGGGCCGTTCGGTCGATCTCGAATCGCTGCAGCTCACGGGCCTGCGCGAGGACTCGGCCAAGGACGAGAAGGGCCGCAGCTTCAACTGCCCCAACTGCGGCTCGCCGGTCACGCTCAACCTGGCCGACAGCAAGAGCGTCACTTGCCGCTCGTGCAACAGCATCATCGACCTGTCGCAAGGCATCGGCGGCGAGCTCAAGCATGCGGCGCAGAACGAGCCGGTGCGCCCGCTGATCGCGCTGGGCAGCATGGGCCAGCTGCAGGGCGCCCAGTGGCAGGTGGTGGGTTTCCAGCACCGCATGGGCAGCGAGCCCGGCGACGACGAGCAGTTCGGCTGGGACGAGTACCTGCTCTACAACAAGAAGCGCGGCTTCAGCTTCCTGGTCGACGCCGAGGACGGCTGGAGCATGGTGCGCCCCACCACCGGCGCGCCGGTGATGGCCGAGAACGGCAGCACCGCCACCTACCTCGGCAAGCGCTACCAGCAGCAGTACGCCTACAACGCCGAGACCACTTACGTGGCCGGCGAGTTCTACTGGCAGGTCGAGCGCGGGCAGAAGACCTTCAACCGCGACTTCGCGGTCGGCGGCGCCCTGCTGTCGATGGAGCGCTCGGTCAACGAGCTCACCTGGTCCTCGGGCAGCAAGATCGACAGCGGCGCGGTCGCCACGGCCTTCAAGCTCGATGCCAAGAAGGACCTGTTCGAGCGCTCCGATGCGTCGCCGGTCAGCGCGGCCTCGGGGCTGGGTTGCGGCACGATCGTGGTGATCGCGATCGTGATCATCGTGCTGCTCATCATCCTGAGCACCTGCAGCAGCAGCAGCGGCGGTTCGGGCGGCGGCTACCGCAGCTCGGGCGGCTCCTACGGCGGCTCCTCGAGCGGCGGCGGCCACAAATGACGAAGATCGCGCTGCCGATTCATCGACTGATAGATACAGATACGACTGGAGGTCCCCATGGGATTTGAATGGCTGAAACCTGGCGTGGTCCTCGGATCGCTCGTGTACGCGCTGATCGGCGTGGTGATCTTCTGGCTCTGCTTCCTGATCATCGACAAGATCACGCCCTATGACCTCTGGGGCGAGATCGTCGAGAAGCAGAACGTGGCGCTGGGCCTGGTCGTCGCCGCGATGAGCCTGGGCATCAGCATCATCGTCGCCGCCGCCATCCATTGAGCGAGGAGCAGGCCCTGTCCGCGCGCCCGGCCGATGCGCGCGGGCCGCAGCCCGTCGAGATCGCGCTGCTCGCCAGCGTCTTCGTGGTGGCCGCCTGCGGCCTGGTCTACGAACTCAGCGCGGCGGCGCTCAGTTCCTACCTGCTGGGCGACTCGGTGCTGCAGTTCAGCACCATCATCGGCACCTACCTGTTCGCGATGGGCGTGGGCTCGTGGCTGTCGCGCTATTTCGACCGCCAGCTGCCGGCCCACTTCCTGCGCATCGAGCTGATGGTGGCGCTGATCGGCGGCGCGCTGCCGGCCGTGCTGTTCCTGGCCAACGCCTACGCGCCGGGCGCGTTCCGGCTGCTGCTGTACGGGCTGGTGGTCGTGGTCGGCACGCTGGTCGGGCTCGAGATCCCGCTGGTGATGCGCATCCTGCGGCGCAACGTCGCGCTCAAGAACCTGGTGTCGCAGGTGCTGACCTTCGACTACCTCGGCGCGCTCGCGGTGTCGGTGGCCTTCCCGCTGATCCTGGTGCCGCAGCTCGGCATGATCCGCACCGGCCTGCTGTTCGGCTTCATGAACGCGGCGGTGGCGGTGTGGGCGCTCTGGCTGTTCCGCCACGAGCTGCGGCGCGTCGGCGCGCATGCGCTGGCCTGCTTCCTGTCGCTCGCGGTGCTGCTGGGCGGCTTCATCGGCGCCGACCACATCACCACGCTGGCCGAGGACAAGTTCTACCAGGACCGCATCGTCTTCAGCGCCACCTCGCCCTACCAGCGCATCGTGGTCACGCGCGGGCTGCTCGGGCACCGGCTGTTCCTCAACGGCAACCTGCAGTTCGCCGAGCGCGACGAATACCGCTACCACGAGGCGCTGGTGCACCCCGTGATGGCCGCGCACGGCGCGCCCAAGAAGGTGGCGGTGCTCGGTGGCGGCGACGGCATGGCGGTGCGCGAGGTGCTCAAGTACCCCTCGGTGGAGTCGGTCACGTTGGTCGAGCTCGATCCGAACATGACGAAGCTGTTCACCGACCACGAGACGCTGGCCGCGCTCAACGGCCATTCGCTGTCGTCGCCGAAGCTCAAGATCGTCAACACCGATGCTTTCCAGTGGCTGCAGCAGCGCAGTGACGATGACCTGTTCGACGTGATCGTGGTCGACTTTCCCGATCCCACCAACTTCGCGATCGGCAAGCTCTACACCAACAGCTTCTATGCGCTGCTCGACAAGCGCCTCGCGGCCAGCGGCTACGCGGTGATCCAGACCACTTCGCCGCTGGTGGCGCGCAAGAGCTTCTGGACCGTGGCGCAGACGGTGGAGTCGGTGGGCCTGACCGCGACGCCCTACCACGTGCACGTGCCGAGCTTCGGCGAATGGGGCTTCATCATCGCGAGCCACCGCCCCTACCGGAAGCCCGACGCGCTGCCCGCGGGCCTGCGCTTCCTGTCCGCGCCCACGCTGCCGCTGATGTTCGACTTCCCGCTCGACATGGCGCGCGTGCCGGCCGAGGTCAACCGGCTTTCCAACCAGGTCCTCGTCACCACCTACGAACAGGAGTGGGGCAAGGTCATGGCACATTGAGCGCGCGGGCGATGCGGCCATGAGGCGGCGCAGCTTCCTCGGCACGGTCGGCGCCGCCGGTGCGCTCGCGCTCGCCGGCTGCGATGCGCCGCCACCCATCGAAGG
>NZ_JBZAYE010000220.1:0-10599 GCF_058244205.1 Variovorax sp. 20P10.2.4 | reverse complement strand
GGGGGGGGGTGGGGGGTGGGGGGGGGGGGGGGGGGGGGGAGGGCGGCGACGAGGCCGCGGTGCGCGCCGCCATCGCGGCCGCGCCGCACCGCCACAAGGCCACGCTCGACGTCGGCGGGCAGGAGCAGTTCTACCTCGAGGGCCAGATCAGCTACGCCATTCCGAAGGAGGGCGGCGCGCTGCACATCCATTGCTCGACCCAGCATCCGAGCGAGATGCAGCATCTGGTCGCGCACGCGATGCACCTGCAGTCGAACGAGGTGCACGTCGAGTGCCGGCGCATGGGCGGCGGCTTCGGCGGCAAGGAATCGCAGTCGGCGCTGTTCGCCTGCGTGGCCGCGGTGGCCGCGAGCAAGCTGCGCCGCCCGGTCAAGCTGCGGCTTGACCGCGACGACGACTTCATGGTCACGGGCCGGCGCCACTGCTTCTGGTACGAGTACGAGGTGGGCTACGACGCCGAGGGTCGCATCCTCGGCGCCGAGATCACCATGGTCTCGCGCGCCGGCCACTCGGCCGACCTGTCGGGCCCGGTGATGACGCGCGCGCTGTGCCACTTCGACAACGCCTACTGGCTGCCCAACGTCAGCATGCACGGCTACTCGGGCAAGACCAACACGCAGAGCAACACCGCGTTCCGCGGCTTCGGCGGCCCGCAGGGCGCGATCGCGATCGAGAACATCATGGACTCGGTGGCGCGCGAGCTGGGCCGCGATCCGCTCGACGTGCGGCGCGTCAATTTCTACGGCAAGGGCGAGAACAACGTGACGCCCTACCGCCAGACCGTGACCGACAACATCGTGCACGAGCTGGTGGCCGAGCTCGAGGCCACGAGCGACTACCGCGCGCGGCGCGAGGAGATCGCCGGCTTCAATGCCGCGAGCCCGGTGCTCAAGCGCGGGCTGGCGCTGGCGCCGCTGAAGTTCGGCATCTCGTTCAACGTCAAGCACTTCAACCAGGCCGGCGCGCTGGTGCATGTCTACACCGACGGCTCGATCCTGGTGAACCACGGCGGCACCGAGATGGGCCAGGGCCTGAACACCAAGGTGGCGCAGGTGGTGGCGCACGAGCTCGGCGTGAGCTTCGAGCGCGTGCGCGTCACGGCCACCGACACGACCAAGGTCGCGAACACCTCGGCCACGGCGGCCTCGACCGGCGCCGACCTCAACGGCAAGGCCGCGCAGGACGCCGCGCGCCAGATCCGCGAGCGGCTGGCGCAGAGCGCGGCCGAGCGCCATGGCGGCGAGCCCGGCGCGGTGCGCTTCGCCAACGACAAGGTCGAGGTCAACGGCCGCACGCTGGCCTTCAGCACCGTGGTGGGCGAGGCCTACCTCGACCGCAAGCAGCTGTGGTCCGACGGCTTCTACGCCACGCCCGGCCTGAGCTGGGACAAGGACAAGATGCAGGGCCGCCCGTTCTACTACTACGCCTACGGCGCGGCGGTCAGCGAGGTGATCGTCGACACGCTCACGGGCGAATGGAAGCTGCTGCGCGCCGACATCCTGCACGACGCGGGCAAGTCGCTGAACCCGGCGGTCGACATCGGCCAGGTCGAGGGCGCCTTCATCCAGGGCATGGGCTGGCTCACGACCGAGGAGCTGGTGTGGCATCCGCAGAGCGGCAAGCTCACGACCCACGCGCCCAGCACCTACAAGATCCCGACCGCCAACGACTGCCCGCCGGTGTTCAACGTGCGGTTGTTCGAGGGCCAGAACTTCGAGGACTCGATCCACCGCAGCAAGGCCGTGGGCGAGCCGCCGCTGCTGCTGCCGTTCTCGGTCTTCTTCGCGATCCGCGACGCCGTGTCGGCCGCGGGCGGCCACCGCGTCGACCCGCCGCTGCACGCGCCCGCCACGAGCGAATCGATCCTGCGCGCCGTGACGGCCGTGCAGGTGGGATGAGCGCCGCACCAGCGGACAGCCGAACGCAGAAGACGCGAAGAACACGCGGAAGTCGCAGCAAGGAACCCGGGGAACATCGTCATGTCTTCCTTTTGCGATTTCCGCGCAAGCTTCGCGCCCTGCACGTCCGGCTGTCCGATCGCGAGGTCCGGCGGTATAACGGTCCGCATCGACCACTTCCGTGCGGGCGGCCATGAGAGACCAGGCGCTTTTCGACAAGATCGACCTTCACCTGATCCGGGTGCTGCACACCGTGCTGACCGACCGCAGCGTCTCGCGCGCCGCGATCCGGCTCGGGATGTACCAGCCGGCGGTGTCGGCCGCGCTCAAGCGGCTGCGCGAGCTCTCGGGCGATCCGCTGCTGGTGCGCTCGGGCTCGGGCATGGTGCCCACCGATGCCGGGCTGCGCATGATCGAGCCGGCCGCGAGCATCCTGCGCGCGGCCGAGATGCTGTTCTCCGATGCGCGCGGCTTCGACCCGCAATCGGCCAGCACCACCTTCCGTATCGCGGCCAGCGACTACATGGATCCGATCTTCCTGCCCATGCTGGTGGCGCAGGTCAAGCGCGAGGCGCCGCTGTGCCACATCGAGATCCATCCGCTGTCGCCCGACTCCGACTACCACGGCCACCTGTCGCTGGGGCAGGTCGACGTGGTGATCGGCAACTGGCTCAAGCCACCCGAGGACCTGCACATGGCACGCCTGTTCGGTGACGAGGTGGTGTCGCTGGTGAACCAGGACCATCCGGCGGTGCGCCGCGGCTGGGACCTCGAGACCTGGCTGCAGGCCGAGCACATCGCGCCCACGCCCATGCACCCGGGCGGGCGCGGCATCATCGACCAGATGCTCGACGAGCTCGGGCGCCAGCGCAACATCACGGCGCGCTGCGCGCACTTCGGGCTGATTCCCGACATGGTGGCCTCGAGCCTGCTGGTGCTGACCACCGGCCGCCAGTACTGCGAGCGCTTCGCCGCGCGGCTGCCGCTGAAAATCCTCGACTGCCCGGTCGCGCTGCCGCGGCTCATGTACTACCAGCTCTGGCACGAGCGCACCCACTCGTCGAGCTCGGCGCGCTGGCTGCGCGAATGCATCAAGGACGTGGCGGCCTCGCTGCGTCCGCCCACCCCTCCCGCGCGCGATGCGCGCGATCCGCCGCCCCTGGGCGCCTGACGGCGCCGGCTCCCTCACCACCAGAACCCCAAGGACCTCGAGGCGCGACCAAGCTCGCGCCAGGGACGGGCTCGGCCCGCTTTTTCTTCAGAACAACGCCGCACGACGCGACACGAGACAACACATCCCGGAGACAAGAAACCCATGAACTGGATCGACAAGGTGTTCAAGCTCAACGAACACAACACCACCGTGCGCACCGAGGTCATCGCGGGGCTCACCACCTTCCTGACGATGGCCTACATCATCTTCGTCAACCCATCGATCCTCGGCGACGCCGGCATGCCCAAGGGCGCGGTCTTCGTGGCCACCTGCCTGATCGCGGCGCTGGGCACGCTGATCATGGGCCTGTACGCCAACTACCCGATCGCGATGGCGCCGGGCATGGGCCTGAACGCCTACTTCGCCTACGTGGTGGTGCTCGGCATGGGCTACACGTGGCAGACCGCGCTGGGCGCGGTCTTCATCTCGGGCTGCCTGTTCCTGATCGTCACGGTCACGGGGCTGCGCGAGCTGTTCATCCAGGGCATACCGCAGTCGCTGCGAACAGCGATCACGGTGGGCATCGGCATGTTCCTCGCGCTGATCGCGCTCAAGAGCGCGGGCGTGGTCGCGGCCTCGCCGGCCACCTTCGTGACGCTGGGCGACCTGCACTCGGCGCCGGTGGTGCTGGCCACGCTGGGCTTCCTGATCATCGTGGTGCTCGACAAGCTCAAGGTGCGCGGCGCGATCCTGATCGGCATCGTCACGGTCACGGTGCTGTCCTTCTTCTTCGGCGGCAACAAGTTCCACGGCGTGTTCGCGCCGCCGCCGTCGATCGCGCCCACCTTCATGCAGCTCGACATCCTGAGCGCGCTCAAGGGCGGCATCCTCAACGTGGTGCTGGTGTTCTTCCTGGTCGAGATGTTCGACGCCACCGGCACGCTGATGGGCGTGGCCAAGCGCGCCGGCCTGCTGGTGCCCGGCAAGATGGAACGCATGAACAAGGCGCTGCTGGCCGACAGCGGCGCGATCTTCGCGGGCTCGCTGCTCGGCACCTCGAGCACCACGGCCTACGTGGAGAGCGCGGCCGGCGTGCAGGCGGGCGGCCGCACCGGCCTCACGGCCGTGGTGGTGGCGGTGCTGTTCCTGGCCTGCCTGATGATCTCGCCGCTCGCGGGCTCGGTGCCGGCCTATGCCACCGCGCCGGCGCTGCTGTTCGTGGGCTGCCTGATGCTGCGCGACCTGGTCGAGCTCGACTGGGAGGACACCACCGAGGTCATCCCCGCGGCCGTGACCGCGCTGGCCATGCCCTTCACCTACTCGATCGCCAACGGCCTGGCCTTCGGCTTCATCACCTACGCCGTGCTCAAGCTGTTCACCGGCCGGGCACGGGAAGTGCATGCCATGGTGTGGGTCATCGCCGCCATCTTCCTGTTCAAGTTCGTCTACGTGACGGGCCACTGAACCCGAAATCAGCCGAAGCCCCGGAGTCGGGGTCTTCCATCGCCCGGATTCCGTGGGCACGCTATTAAACTTATAGCTATCGACGTACATCGGAACCCGCGAGACGAGGCCCATTCCTGTACCGAACGAGACAACCCACGGAACCGGCATGACAACACCCAGACTCCAGCTCGCGCACATCACCAAGCGCTACCCGGCGGTGGTCGCCAACAGCGACATCTCGCTGGCGGTGCAACCGGGCGAGATCCACGCCGTGCTCGGCGAGAACGGCGCCGGCAAGTCGACGCTGATGAAGATCATCTACGGCTCGGTCAAGCCCGACGAGGGCAGCGTCGCCTTCGACGGCCAGCCGGTGAACCTGCGCAACCCGCAGCAGGCGCGCGCGCTGGGCATCAGCATGGTGTTCCAGCACTTCAGCCTGTTCGACACCCTCACGGTGGCCGAGAACGTCTGGCTCGGCCTCGACAAGTCGCTGGCGCTGGCCGACGTGGCGCGCAGCATCACGGCCAAGGCGAGCGAGTACGGCCTCGACATCGATCCCGCGCGGCCGGTCCACACGCTGTCGGTGGGCGAGATGCAGCGGGTGGAGATCATCCGCGCGCTGCTGACCGACCCCAAGCTGCTGATCCTCGACGAGCCGACCTCGGTGCTCACGCCGCAGGCGGTGGTCAAGCTGTTCGGGGTGCTCAACAAGCTGGCCTCCGAGGGCTGCAGCATCCTCTACATCAGCCACAAGCTGCACGAGATCCGCGAGCTGTGCACCGCCTGCACGGTGCTGCGCGGCGGCAAGGTCACGGGGGTGTGCAACCCGAAGAACGAGAGCAACGAGTCGCTGTCGCGGCTGATGATCGGCAGCGAGCCGCCGCCGCTCGAGCACCGGCCGGTGCATGCGGGCGCAGTGGCGCTGCGCGTGCAGGGCCTCACGCTGGCGCGCGAGGACCAGTTCGGCGTGGACCTCGAGGGCGTGTCCTTCGAGGTGCGCGCGGGCGAGGTGGTGGGCATTGCGGGCGTGTCGGGCAATGGCCAGAAGGAACTGCTCTACACGCTCTCGGGCGAGGACGTGCGCGCCGAGGCGGCGATGGTGCGGGTCTTCGACCAGCCGGCCGGCCGGCTGCGCCCGCGCGCGCGTCGTGCGCTGGGCCTGCACTTCGTGCCCGAGGAACGGCTGGGCCGCGGCGCGGTGCCCACGCTGGGGCTCGCGCACAACCTGCTGCTGACGCGCGGCGACGCGGTGGGCCGCGGCGGCTGGATCCGCACCGGCGCGCTCGAGCGCCAGGCCAAATCCATCATCGAGCGCTTCAAGGTCAAGGCCGGTGGCCCGAAGGCGGCGGCGCGCTCGCTGTCGGGCGGCAACCTGCAGAAGTTCATCGTCGGCCGCGAGATCGACGCCAACCCGAAGCTCTTCATCGTCTCGCAGCCGACCTGGGGCGTGGACGTGGGCGCGGCCGCGCTGATTCATGCCGAGATCCTCGCGCTGCGCGACGCGGGCTGCGCGGTGCTGGTGATCAGCGAGGAGCTCGACGAGCTCTTCAACATCAGCGACCGGCTGCACGTGATCGCCAAGGGACGGCTGTCGCCCTCGATCGACCGCGCGGCGGCCACGCTGGCGCAGATCGGCGAATGGATGAGCGGGCTGTGGCCGGGCCAACCCGGCAAGAGCCACAAGAACCAGGAGGCGGCCCATGCTTAAGCTCGAACCCCGTCCGGAGCTCTCGCGCTTCTGGACCTTCGCCTCGCCGATCCTGGCGCTGCTGATCACGGTGCTGATCGGCGTGGCGCTGTTCGCCGCGCTCGGCAAGGACCCGGTCAAGGGCCTGCTGGTGTTCTTCTACGAGCCGATCAAGAACGGCTATGCGCTGGGCGAGCTGACGGTGAAGGCCACGCCGCTGCTGATCATCGCGCTGGGCCTGGCGGTGTGCTTCCGCTCGAACGTGTGGAACATCGGAGCCGAGGGCCAGTTCGTGTTCGGCGCGATCGCTGCGGGCGGCGTGGCGCTGATGGCCGACAAGACCACGGGCGGCTGGATCGTGCTGGCGATCCTGGTGGCGGGCACGCTGGGCGGCATGGTCTGGGCCGGCATCGTGGCCTGGCTGCGCGACCGCTTCAACGCGAACGAGATCCTGGTGAGCCTGATGCTGGTGTACGTGGCGACGCTGCTGCTGAGCTACATGGTGTTCGGCCCCTGGAAGGACCCCAACGGCTACAACTTCCCGCAGTCGAAGACCTTCGAGGCGGTGACGCAGATCCCCCGCCTGTTCAAGGGCTCGCGCGTGACGATCGGGGTGATCATCGCGCTGGTGGGGGTGGGAGCGCTGTGGGTGTTCCTGTTCCGCACGCGCGCGGGTTTCGCGCAGCAGGTCGGCGGCCTCGCGCCCGCGGCGTCGCGCTACGCGGGCTTCTCGGCGCGCCGCGCGGTGTGGATCGCGCTGCTGACCTCGGGCGGCGCGGCCGGCCTGGCCGGTGCGCTCGAGGTGGCCGGCCCGCTCGGCCAGCTCACGCCCTACGTGCCGGCCGGCTACGGCTTCGCGGCCATCATCGTGGCCTTCGTCGGCCGCCTGCATCCGGTGGGGATGGTGTTCTCGGCGATCCTGATGAGCATGTTCTACATCGGCGGCGAGCTCGCGCAGTCGCGGCTCGGGTTGCCGAAGTCGCTGACGGGGGTGTTCCAGGGGCTGCTGCTGTTCACGCTGCTGGCTTGCGATACCTTGATTGCCTATCGGGTTCGTCGCAAGGCCGCTGCGAAGGCTGCTGTGCTCACGACGAGTTCTTTGCAGGCGAGTACGCCTTTGACGGCGCCGGTTGCGCGTACGACCGAGGGGGTGCTGTGATGACGTTCTGCGCTTTGGATTGGGTTCGTTCGGGGTGGGCGCACGCCGACGGGGTACTCCCCTCCGCGAATGTCCCCCGGCCTTCGGCCTCCTCCTTTATTTCGCTGCGGGGAGTACCCCGCCGACGTGCGCCAGACGCGCAGCGGTTGATCGGCCGGCACCACCGCTGCGCCTCCCGTGCACAGGGCAGTGGGTGCTTCCCGCAGCGAAATAAAGGAGGAGCCGAAGGCGGGGGACATTCGCGGAGGGAAGTACCCGCTGTCCTGTGCACGCGCCCCGACCGTCCCCTCTGCACCCCGAGCAACCCAAGCACCGAGAGCCACTAAAAAAATGGACAGCTACGCACTCCTGCTCGGCTCCACCCTGAGCGCCGGCACCGTCCTCGCCATCGCCGCGCTCGGCCTCCTCATCAACGAGAAGGCCGGCATCGTCAACCTCGGTGCCGAGGGCATGATGCTGTGCGCCGCCATCGCCGGTTTCGCCACCGTGGTGACCACCCACAACCCCTGGCTCGGCCTGCTCGCCGGCATGGCCGCCGGGGCCTTGCTGGCCGCCTTCTTCGGCGTGCTCGTCATCTGGCTCAACACCAACCAGTACGCCACCGGCCTCGCGCTGAGCCTGTTCGGCGTCGGCTTCTCGGCCTTCGCCGGCATCAACTTCGTGCAGGCCAAGCTGCCCGAGAGCGCGAGCTATGCGATTCCCGTGCTGGCCGACATTCCGCTGCTCGGCCCCGCGCTGTTCCGCCATCACCCGATGGTCTACGTCGCCGTGCTGCTGACGGTAGGCCTGATCTGGTTTCTCTACCGCACGCGCGCCGGCCTCGTGCTGCGCTCGGTCGGCGAGTCGCCCGAGTCGGCGCATGCGCTGGGCTATCCGGTGCGGCGCATCCGCCTGCTGGCCGTGATCGCGGGCGGGGCGCTGTGCGGCCTCTCGGGCGCGTACCTCTCGACCGTCTACACCCCGCTGTGGGTCGAGGGCATGGTCGCGGGCCGCGGCTGGATCGCGCTGGCGCTCACCACCTTCGCCACCTGGCGGCCGATGCGCGTGCTGCTGGGCGCCTACCTGTTCGGCGGCGTCTCGATGCTGGGCTTCCACCTGCAGAGCAGCGGCGTCGACGTGCCCTCGCAGTTCCTCAGCATGCTGCAGTACATCGCGCCCATCGTGGTGCTGGCCCTGATCTCGCGCAACCCCGCATTCATTCGCGTCAACATGCCGGCTTCGATCGGGAAACCGTTCTACCCCGGCTCATAATCGCGGTTTTCGTTTTTCCGCCAACCCGTCCTTTTTGAGGATTTCCGACAATGAATGATCTGAACAAGCGCTCCCTGCTCAAGCTCGCCGCCCTCACGGCGGTCGCTTCGGCAGCCTTGATCGGCTGCGGCAAGAAAGAAGAAGCGGCAGCACCGGCCGCCGCGCCCGCACCGGCTCCGGCACCCGCCGCCGCCGCGCCGGCCCCGGCAGCGCCGCTCAACATCGCATTCGCATACATCGGACCCGTGGGCGACGGCGGCTGGACCTTCGCGCACGACAACGGCCGCAAGGCGCTCGAGAAGGAATTCGGCGACAAGATCAAGACCACCTTCGTGGAAAGCGTGCCCGAGGGCGCCGACGCCGAGCGCGTGTTCCGCGACATGGTCGGCCAGGGCAACAAGCTGATCTTCGGCACCACCTTCGGCTACATGGAGCCCATGCTCAAGGTGGCCAACGACAGCAAGGACGTCAAGTTCGAGCATGCCACCGGCTACAAGACCGCCGAGAACATGCGCACCTACGACAGCCGCACCTACGAAGGCGCGTACATGGCCGGCATCATCGCGGGCGCCATGACCAAGTCGAACACGCTCGGCGTCGTTGGCTCGGTGCCGATCCCCGAGGTGCTGCGCAACATCAACAGCTTCACGCTCGGCGCCCAGTCGGTCAACCCGAAGATCACGACCAAGGTCGTGTGGGTCAACGAGTGGTTCAGCCCGCCGAAGGAAACCGAGGCCGCCACCGCCCTGATCAACGGCGGCGCCGACATCCTGTTCCAGAACACCGACTCGCCGGCCGTGCTCAAGACCGCGCAGGAAAAGGGCAAGCGCGCCTTCGGCTGGGACTCCGACATGACCGCCTACGGTCCCAAGGCCCACCTGGGTTCGGCCACCATCAACTGGGCGCCGTACTACATCAAGGCCACGCAGGACGCGCTCGACGGCAAGTGGGCCACCGGCCAGGCCTGGTGGGGCGTCAAGGAAGGTGCCATCGACCTCGTGTCGATCGCCGAGGACGTGCCGGCCGAGGCCAAGGCCAAGGTCGACGAGGTCAAGAAGGGCCTGAAGGACGGCAGCTTCTCGATCTGGAAGGGCCCGATCCTCGGCCAGGACGGCAAGGAAGTGGTCGCCAAGGACGCGGTCGCCGACGACAAGTTCCTGACCGGCATCAACTTCTACGTCAAGGGCGTCGAAGGCAAGGTGCCGGGCGGCGACAAGAAGTAAACAAGCAGGCTGCTTCGCGTCGCGATGCAGGCAAGGCCGCCTTCGGGGCGGCCTTTTTCATGGAGGATCCGTTCGATGCTGCGCAGTCTTCGCCCCTTCGTTGCCGCCGTCCTCGCGGCGCTGGTCTCGCTGCCCGCCGCCGCGGCCGGCGAAACGCCGCCGCGTTTCTCGAAGGACGAGCAGCCGCTGCGCCAGGCCGTCGAGGATGCCGCGATGTGCTTCCACTTCGCCGGCGAATTCGGCGGTGACGGCTCGGCGCGCGACCGCGAGGTGAAGCGGGAGATGGCCAAGGTCTGCAAGGACGAGAGCCAGCAGCGCGTGATGCAGGCCTACCGCAAGAACCCGCGCGACCGGCGGCTCTATCCCGCGGTGCTGATGCTCGACGGAATGGTCAAGGGGCCGGCGCTGACCGAGGCCGAGAAGGCGCGGCTGTGCGCGGTGGCGAAGACGGAGCTCGTGTGTCCCTGAGCCCGTTCGCGCAGCACGGCTTCTCGGTGCGGCTCGAATGGGGCCTGGCGGCCATCGAGCGGCTCGGGCCCGACGCGGACTGCATCGTCGTCGTCGACGTCATGTCCTTCTCCACCTGCGTCAGCATCGCCGTGGACCGGGGCGCCATCGTCCATCCCTATCCCTGGAAGGACGAGAGCGCGCAGCGCTACGCCGAGGCGCGCGGCGCCGAGGTGGCCAGCGGCAGGCAGCGCTTCGCGCAGGGCTGGTCGCTGTCGCCGCAGTCGATGCTGGCGGCGCATCAAGGCCTGCGCCTCGTGCTGCCGTCGCCCAAC
>NZ_JBZAYE010000022.1:0-28787 GCF_058244205.1 Variovorax sp. 20P10.2.4 | reverse complement strand
GATGCCGGCACCCTCGCGGTGTCGCCGCCGCCCGTGCGCGACGCGGCCGGCGCGAACGCCGAGGTGACGCGCATCTTCCTCAACAGCATCCGCACCGGCGCGCTGCCGCCCGAGGACGGCAAGTACGTCGGCCAGGTGGTCGCGCAGCGCACCGGCATGAGTCAACAGGACGCCGAGAAGCGCGTGAACGAGGTCTATGCCAAGGCGCAGGCCGCGCTGCGCGACGTGCAGGCCAAGGCCAAGGAAGCTGCGGACACGGCCCGCAAGGCCTCGGCCTATGCCGCGATGTGGCTCGTGGTCTCGCTGCTCGTCGGCGCCTTCTTCGCGAGTCTCGCCGCCACCTACGGCGGCCGTCGCCGCGATCTCTGAATCCACTTCCACCACTTCGAGGAGACCTCTCATGCGCTCGCTTCTGCTTCTGTTTCTCGGCGTGCCGATCCCGGTGATCATCCTGATCGCGCTGTTCTTCCACTAGGCATCTTCGCGTCGCTCCGCGCAAGGGGCGACGCCGTCTCGATTCGATGCCGCGTGCGCGCATCGCGCATGCGCCGCGCCCCGGCCCGCCAAGGTGACGACCTTCGCGGGCCTTCTTCATGCGAGGTCCGGCCCGCGCGAAGGCCCCGGGTTTTCCCTTGAACGAGCCAGCGGGTAACGATGTTACCTTCGCGGCCAACTTCACCACCCGCGACATCGTCCATGCCCAAGAGCAACGCACCGGCGGCGGCGCCCGAGCCCCTTTCGCCCATTTCCGGAACGCAGAGCATTCCCGCGAACCTGCGCGACCGGCTCTCGCCCGTCGTGATGGAAACCTACGCCGCCGGCGACTTCCATCGCGCCGACATGCGCACCATCGCGCGCGAAGCCGGCATGAGCTTTCGCACCATCTATCGCTACTTCGGCGACAAGGAAGCGCTGCTGTTCTGGTTCATCCAGCACTGGCTCGGCGGCCTCTATCCGGCGGCGCTGAAGCCCTTCGACGACGCGGGCGACCTGAAGTCCAAGCTGCTCGCGGTGCTCACGCTGCACCTCGAGTTCTACGAGAGGAATCCCAACGTCGGGCGCATCATCTTCATGACCGTGCCGCTCGAGCGATGGATGCGCGATCCGAGCTACGCGCAGCACGAGATGATGCGGCGCCTGCTCCACGCCATCACCGATGCGCAGCAGCAAGGCGAACTGCGCTGCGACGTGGACAGCCGGCTCATCCTCGACACCTTCAACGCCATCTTCAACCGGGCCTTCCTGATGTGGGAGTACCGCCGCCGCAGCTACTCGCTCGCGGCGCAGGCCGCCCCGTTGATGTCGATCCTGTGGAACGGCATCACGCCCCACAAGGCGCGCGAGCCCGAAGCGGCGGCGGCAAAAAAGCCGGCCGCGCCCCGCAAGAGAACGGCGAAGTGACGCCTCGAAGCGTCCCGCCGCCCGATTTCGCAACAGCCCCCAGGACCGGAGACAACATGACCGACCGAACGCGCACGGACTCGCTGCGCCGCCTCCTCTGCACCGCCGCCGCAGCAACGCTCGCCGCCCTCGCCGCTCCCGGCGCGCAGGCACAGCCCGCATCGGCCAAGCCCTTGCGCCTCATCGTCGCGGGCCCCGCCGGCGGCGCCTCCGACATCGTCGCGCGCATGCTCGGCGACGGCCTGCAGAAGGAACTGGGCCAGGCGGTCGTCGTCGATCCGAAGCCGGGCGCGGGCGGCGCGCTCGCGGTCAACGACCTGATGCAGGTGCCGCACGACGGCGCCACCGCGCTGGTGGGAATCAGCGGCCTGGTCTCCGAGGTCCCGCACATCGTCAAGCTGCGCATCGACATGGCCAAGGAGATCAAGCCGATCGCCGAGTTCGCGCGCTTCGGCCTGGTGATGGTCGGCCATCCCTCGGTGCCGGCGAAGACGATGGGAGAACTGATCGCCTACATCAAGGCCAACCCGGGCAAGGTCAGCTACGCCTCCTACAGCGCGGGCACGATCGCGCACGTGACCGGCCTGAAGCTCAACCAGGCCGCGGGCCTCGACATGACGCACGTCGGCTACAAGGGATCGATGCCCGGGCTCACGGACGTCATGGGCGGGCATGTGCCGTTGATGATCGACGGCATGTCGACAGCGCTGCCCCTGATCAAGGCGGGCAAGCTCAAGGCCTTCGCGGTCAGCCTGCCGCAGCGCTCGCCGATGCTGCCCGACGTGCCCACCTTCCGCGAACTCGGCTTCCCGGACCTCGAGACCGTCGTCTGGATCGGCGTCTGGACCACGCCCGACGTGCCGGCCGCGGCGCAGGCGCGGCTGCGCCAGGCCACCCTGAAGATCCTCGAACAGCCCGCCGTGCGCGAGCGCCTGCAGGAGATCGGCCTCGCCGTCGGCCAGCCGCGCACCTCGGAGGAACTGACCAGGACGCTGCGCACCGACTACGACAAGGTCGGCGAGGTGCTGCGCTCGATCAACTTCACGCCCGAGTGAACGGGCGCCTGCAGCCCGCCTCCGCGCCTCCCCTTCGAACCCGACGCTTCCACCAATGCAACCCGTCTTCATCGCGGGAACGGGCATGACCCGTTTCGGCAAATTCCTCGACCGTGGACTCAAGTCGCTGGCCGCCGAAGCCATCGTCGAAGCGCTGACCGATGCCGGCATCGAAGCCTCGCAGCTGCAGGCGGCCTACATGGGCAATGCGGCCGCCGGCGTGATGACCGGCCAGGTGCTGATCCCCGGCCAGGTCGTGCTGCGCGGCCTGGGCATCGGGCGCATCCCGGTCGTCAATGTCGAGAATGCCTGCGCCACCTCGGCCACCGCCTTCCAGCAGGCGGTGCAGATGATCGCGCTGCAGGCCTACGACATCGTGCTCGTGGCCGGCTTCGAGAAGCTCTACAGCGAGGACAAGGCCCGCACCTTCTCGGTGTTCCACGGCGCCGTCGACCTCGAGGCCATCGACGAGGTGCTCGCGGGGCTGGCGCGCAACCTCGCGCGCTCCGGCGCCGAGGCGGACATCTCCGAGGCGGGCAAATCGCGCTCGCTCTTCATGGACCTGTACGCCGGCATGGCGCGCGACTTCATGGCGACGCATGGCGTGACGCAGCGCGACTTCGCCGCGGTGGCGGCAAAGAACTCCTTCCACGGCAGCCTGAACCCGAAGGCGCAGTTCCAGGAGGTGCTGAGCATCGAGGAGGTGCTGGCCGCGCCCTTGATCGTCGACCCCATGACGCGCCCGATGTGCGCGCCGATCGGCGATGGCGCCGCGGCCCTGGTGCTGGTGTCCGCGCAGGCGGCGGCGCGGCTGGGCCTGCGCGACCGGGTGCGCGTGCTGTCGTCGGTGCTGGCTTCGGGCTGGGACTACGAGGCCGGCGATCCGGCGCGGCTGGCGCCGACCGTCGCCGCGCAGGCCTACGAGGCCGCGGGCCTCGGCCCGGCCGAGCTCGACGTGGTCGAGCTGCACGATGCCGGCGCCCCGGCCGAATTGATCTACTACGAGCACCTGGGACTCGCCGCACCGGGCGAGGCGGTGGCGCTGCTCGACAGCGGCGCCACCCGGCTCGGCGGCCGGGTGCCCGTCAATCCGTCGGGCGGGCTGCTGCGCAAGGGCCATCCGATCGGTGCCTCGGGCTGCGCGCAGCTGGTCGAGCTGAGCGATCAATTGCGCGGCCGCTGCGCGGCACGCCAGGTCCACGGTGCCCGCACCGCGCTCGCCGAGAACGGCGGCGGCTGGATCGGGGAAGACGCCGCGGCCATCGTCGTCAGCGTGCTGCAGAAGGACTGAGCCATGGCCGAGCGCTCTCACGTCAATCTCGCCTCGATCGTCCATTCCTTCGCGCACGCCGAGCCGGCGCGCGAGTCCCTGCTGTTCGAAGGAGGCCATGCGGTGCCCGATGTCGCGCGCAGCTACGGCCAGCTGTGGCGCAACGCGCAGGCGCTGGCACGCGGCCTGGGCCGGCGCGGCGCCGGGCCCGGCAGCGTGATCGCGGTCCTGATGGCGAACCATGCCGAGTTCGTCGAGCTGATGATCGCGGCCGCGCTGCTGCGCGTGGTGCTGGTGCCGATCGACCCTCGCACCCGGGGCGAGAAGCTGCGCTTCATGATCGCGAACTCGAGGGCGACCGGCCTGGTCGCCGCTGACTACGCGCTGCCCGGCGCCGAGGAACTGCTCGAGGACGACGCGGGCATCGAATGGATCGCCGCGCTCGCCACCGACGAAGGCCCGGGACGCGCGATGTGGGCCCCGCGCGTGGAGGACTACGCCGCGCTGCGGATCGTGGAGGGCGACGACCTGCCGGTGCCGGCGGACAACGGCGAGGAGGCGATGCTGATCCTCCACACCTCGGGCACCACGGGCGATCCCAAGGGCATCGTCATGACGCATCGCCGCTTCTGCGACACCGCCGCCGCGGCCTTGAAGGGCTTCGGCTACCGGCCCGACGACCGGCTGTATTCCGGCCTCTCGCTGACCCATGCCAACGCGCTGCAGGTCACGCTCGCGCCGGCGCTGCTCGGCGGGCTGCCCGTGGTGTTCTCGCGCCGCTTCACGCGCTCGCGGCTGTGGGCCCTCACACGCAAGTACCGGTGCACGACCTTCACGCTGCTGGGCGGCATGACGACCACCCTGTATGCCGAACCGCCGCGCGCGGACGATGCGCAGAACCCAGTGCGCTTCGTCGTGTCGGCGGGCATGCCGGCCGCGATCTGGGCGCGGTTCGAACAACGCTTCGGCGTCAAGGTGCTGGAGTTCTACGGCTCGGCCGAGGGCGGCCTCGCGATCAAGCCGCTGGACGCGGGACCCATCGGCAGCATCGGGCGGGTCGCGCCGCACTTCAGCTACCGCATCGTGGACGACACGGGCGCCGAGCTGCCGCGCGGCGTTGCCGGCGAGCTGTGGCTGCGGCCGGCCGACGGTTCGCCGTTTCGCGTCGAGTACGTCGGCAATCCCGAGGCCTCCGCGCGCAAGTGCGCGGGCGGCTGGCTGCGCATGGGCGACGTCGTGCGCGAAGACGGCGACGGCTGGCTGTTCTTCGAATACCGCCAGGGCGGGGGCTTGCGCCGCAACGGCGACTTCATCAACACCGCCTATGTCGAGAAGTCGATCGCCGAATCGGGCCTGGTCCGCGACGTCTTCGTGTACGGCGTGCCGGCCGCCTCGGGCGCACCGGGAGAGAAAGACGTGGTGGCGGCGGTGGTGCCGCTCGACGGCTCGACGCTCGATGTGCAGGCGCTGTTCCGCTGCTGTCGCGCGGCGCTGGAGCCCAACTTCGTGCCGAGCTTCGTCCAGGTGGTCCCGGAGATTCCCAAGACCGCTTCCGAGAAGCCGCTGGAGCGCCTGCTGATCGAGGCCCTGGCCCGCGAACCGCTGGGCGTGCACGCAGAGGAAGGCGCCCGCCGCGCCGGAACGGGAGCCGCCGCATGAAGCTCGACGAAAAGCTCTCGGCCGTCGTCACCGGCGGCGCCAGGGGACTCGGAGCGGCCACCGCGATCCGGCTCGCCGCGCGCGGCGTGAAGGTCGCGCTGTTCGATCTCGACGCCGAAGCCGGCGCGGCGCTGGCCCGGCGCATCGGCGGCGTGTTCTGTCATGCCGAGGTGGCCTCCGAGGCCAGCGTGGACGACGCCTTCGCGCGCGCCCGCCAGGCGCATGGCCAGGAACGCATCCTCGTCAATTGCGCGGGGATCGTGCATGCCCACAAGACCGCGGCGCGGGACCGCGCAACGGGCGCGATCCGCCACCATCCGATGGCCGACTACGAACGCGTGATCGCGATCAACCTGCTCGGCACCTTCCGCTGCATCGCCCGGTCGAGCGCCGGCATGCTGGCGCTCGACCGCCTGCCGGATGGCGAGCGCGGCGCGATCGTCAACACCGCGTCGATCAGCGCCGACGAGGGCCAGATGGGGCAGGCGGCGTATGCGGCATCGAAGGCCGGCGTGGCGGGCATGACGCTGCCGATCGCGCGCGACTTCGCCAGCGAGGGCATCCGCGTCAACACGATCAAGCCCGGTGTCTTCGACACCCCGATGCTGCGCGCCGGGCCCGAGCACGTTCGGCGGGCACTGGAATCGTCGGTGCCGTTTCCGAGCCGCGTCGGCGACCCCGACGAATACGCCCGGCTGGTCGAGTTCCTGCTGACCAACGGCTACATGAATGGCGAGTGCGTGCGCATCGACGGCGCCTTGAGGATGAATCCACGATGAACTTCCCCCTTCAATCCAGGACCGCGCTGGTCTTCGGCGCCGGCGCGTCCGCGGTGGGCCCGGGCAACGGCGCGGCGATCGCGATCCGCATGGCGCAGCACGGCGCGCTCGTGTTCGCGGCCGACAAGGACCTCGAAGCCGCGCGGCGAACCCAGCGCCTGGCGCAGGAGAGCGGCGCACGCTGCGAAGCGATCGAGGCGGACGTGTGCGTCGAGTCCTCGATCCGCGACGCGGTGCGGATCGCGCAGGCGATCAACGGCAACGTCGACATCCTGGTCAACAACGTCGGCGTCGTCATGCACGGCGGGCCGGCGGAACTGGCGGTGGAAGACTGGGACCGCTCCTTCGCGCTGAACACGCGCTCGGCGTTCCTCGCGCTGAAGCATGTGCTGCCGCTGATGGACAAGGCCGGGCGCGGCGCCGTGGTGCAGGTGTCGTCGATCGCGGCCGCGCGCGCGGGTTCGGCCGCGCTGTGCGCCTATCACGCGAGCAAGGCCGCGCTGAACGCCCTGGGCGCGAGCGTCGCGATGCAGTACGCGGGACGCGGCATCCGCTGCAACAACATCCTGCTGGGCCTGATGGACACGGCGCTGGTGCGCCAGCAATTGGCCGGGGCCCATCCGCAAGGCCTCGAACATCTGCTGGCCACGCGCAATGCCACCTGCCCGACGGGCGCCATGGGGTCGCCCTGGGACGCCGCCGACGCGGCCGCCTTCCTGGCCAGCGACGCGGCGCGCTACATCACGGGCACCGACATCTTCGTGGACGGCGGCCTGCACAACCAGGTGACCGCACCGGTTCCCGCGAGCACGGCAGGCACCGGGGCGCCCGCATGACCTTCGCCACCGCCGACATCTCCGACGACGATCCCGACGCCAGCAGGTGGTGCGACGCCGGCTTGCTCGACTTCGGGCAGCGACGCACGTTCTGGGGCCAGGCGGTCACGCTGCGGGTCCGCGACGATCACCGCGCGGGCGTCCCGATCTGCCTCGAACCGGGCCATGGGAAGGTGCTGGTCATCGACGGCCACGGCTCGCGCGGCATCGCGCTGTTCGGCGGCACCATGGCCTCGATCGCCGTGCGCAACGGATGGGCGGGCGCGATCGTTTTCGGAGCGATCCGCGATGCGCGGGAGATGGCCACCTGTGAGCTCGGCGTGAAGGCCCTGTGCACGACGCCGCGCAGCGCGACCGTGGCCGCGCCTTTCGCGCGCGACATCGCCGTGCGCTTCGGGGGCGTGACCTTCGAGCCCGGCGATTGGGTCTACGCCGATGCCGACGGCATCCTGGTGCGGGACACCGAATACAGGCCGGCCCCGTTCGTCTATCCGGGCTGAGGCCGGGCCGAACGACTTCCGATCGAATCGGCACCGAAGTCGATCGGCGCGGCATCGATGCCGCGCGCGTGCCGCCCTAGACTGCGGCCATGCAAGCACGCCTTCGCGCCGCGGACCGCCGCCCTTCCCGGTCCGCGGCACCCGACCTTCCGCCCTCCGCCGATGGCGCGCCATTGGCCCGGCAGCTGCATGCGCGCGCGGGCATCGGCGTCGCGGCGCATGTGATCCAGGGGCGCGGCCTCGCGGCCTTGCGCATGCACGTCGAACAGGCCGCGCTGGTCTTCGTGGCCCGGGGCATCAAGACCGTGCGCACGGCGCAAGGCCGCACGGTGCGCGCGCTCCCGGGCCAGGCGCTCGTGCTCGCGGGCCACCAGACCGTCGACTTCCACAACGACATTCCCGAGGGCGCGCAGTACGAAGCGCGCTGGCTGGTCTTCGACGCCGCCCTGCTCGAGGACGCGCACTATCGCGGCCGCGCCGACGCGATGGAGCGCGCGGGCGCCGCCTCGGCACCGGCCCGCGTGCTCGCCCATCCCGGCGAGGCGCTGGCGCGCGCCTTCGATGCCGCGACGCTGGCGCTGCCGCTCGCACAGCGAATGCCCGATGCCATCGTCCGGCTTCGCCTGCTCGAAGTCATGCATTGGCTGCTGGAACACGGCATCGCGCTGCGTAACCCACCCGTGCGTGCCGACGCGTCGACACGCGTGCGCGCATTGATCGCCGGGCACCTGGCCGATGCATGGCCGGCCGATCGCGTGGCGCGCGAGCTCGCGCAGTCGCAAGCCACCTTGCGTCGGCGCCTCGCGGCGGAGGGCACCTCGCTCACGCAGTTGCTGACCGACGCGCGCATGGCGACCGCGCTGAGCCTGTTGCAGGCCACGACCCAGCCCGTCGCCCAGGTGGCGCTCGCGGTCGGCTATGAATCTCCCTCGCGCTTCGCGGTGCGCTTTCGCCATCGCTTCGGCTTCGCGCCCACCGCGGTGCGCGGCCACGAACGCAGCCCCTGAAAGCTCCTCAACAAGGCAACATCCATGATCAAGATCCATCACCTCGGGCATTCGCAATCGGAACGCATCCTCTGGCTGTGCGAAGAACTCGGCCTGCCCTATCAACTGCAGCACTACACGCGCGACTCCGTGACGCGTCTCTCGCCGCCCGAACTGCTCGCCTTGCATCCGCTGGGGGCCGCGCCCGTGCTCGAGGACGGCGACCTGCTGCTGGCCGAATCCGCCGCGATCGTGGAGTACCTGATCGGCCGGCATGGCGCGGGGCGCCTGAAGCCCGGCCCCGAGCATCCCGACTACGCGGCCTTTCTCTACTGGTTCCACTTCGCCAACGGCAATCTGCAGCCCACGCTGCTGCGGCTCATGGCGGTCGGACGGGCCGTCGCTGGATCGGACCATCCGGTGCTCGCGGCCACGCGCGATCGCTTCGCGCGCCTGATGGCGCTGATGGAAGCCCGGCTCGCCGAGGTGCCCTGGCTCGCGGGCCAGGACTTCAGCGCCGCGGACATCATGAACGTGTTCTCGCTCACGACGATGCGCCTGTTCATCCCGGTCGACCTCGCGCCGTATCCGGGCATCCGCGCCTACTTGCAGCGCATCGGCGAGCGGCCGGCCTATCGGCGTGCCATGGCAAAGGGCGATCCCGATCTCGTGCCGCTGTTGTCCTGACGCACCTGGTCCGCCCGCGCGGCTTCGGAGCGCCGGGCGGCCATCGATCTCGTCACCGGCTCTGGTCCCTCAAGCGGTGTGCGCCTGACTCTGCATCAGGCCGAGGATCTCCGCTCGTCGAATACCGAATTCCACCAGTTGGCGCTTCGCTTCCTCGATCGTTCTGTCGAGCTTGACGAGGTGCCCGGCGATCTCGCGGTTTCCCGACTCGACCAGCCGGATGGCTTGCCATGCGGCCAGCGAATCCTCCGACAGCCCGACGAGGATGTTGACGCCGGGAATGAACGCCGTGAGGGCCTTGCGCTCCAGTTCCTCGACGATCGCCTGCTTGAGCAGGGACAGCACGGGCTTCCAGGCGCCGTCGAGGCGGGTGCCGCTCCTGGCGAGCTTTCCGTACAGCTGCTGCACGAGCACCTGGTACATCGTGTTCGCGCTCTTCAGCTCGAAGGCATTGAGCACGACATTCAGCGGAATCAGCGTGACGTTGGACAACACGGCGATCGTTCCCCATGCATCGGCCGCCGATCGCGTGCGCGCGAGGTCGCTGCGTACCTGCGTCAGCAACTGGATGCCGTCCTGGATCGCGAGCTGCTTTCTTCCGAGGGTCTCGAACTGGGTGGCCAAGTTCACGATGGAGCTCCTGCTGTGGTTTCGAGGGGAGGCAAGGCGGTCGCCGCGAGAAAGGAATCTTGCAGCGGTCTCCACGTCTCGTCTTCTCCCGGACAGGGTATGGCGGAAGGCGTACGTCCAGAGCTGCGTTTCCCGGCCTCGCAACGAAGGCCTTGCCATCGGCAGTGGAGTGCGTAACAGCATATTCCATCCCATCACCATCCATACAGATGGTGCTAGGATGGCCCATGCCGACCAAAACCCGCCCCGCCCCCGTCGTCACCCGCGCCCCCGAATCCGAGAAGATCACCATCAACATGGGCTTCGTCGACCTCGGGCAGGTCGACCTGCTGGTGGCCGAGGGCTTCTATTCGAACCGCACGGACTTCATCCGCACGGCCATCCGCACGCACCTCGCGACGCATGCCGACGCGCTGCGCCAGGCGGTGTCGCGCAACATGCTGGTGCTGGGTCTGCAGCGCTTTTCCGCGGCCGACCTGGAGGCCGTTCGCGCGGCCGGCGAGACGCTGCAGATCCGCGTGCTCGGCCTGGCCGTCATCGCCCCCGAGGTGAGCCCCGCGCTTGCCAAGGCCACCATCGCTTCGCTCACCGTGCTCGGTGCCCTCCACGCGTCGCCCGCCGTCAAGACCGCGCTGGCGGACCGCATTCGCTGACCTTGCGGTCGGCATCCAACGGACTCTCATCCATGAACACACTTTTCTCGGGCCTGATGCGCGATGCTGCCCAACTCACGCGCACTGGCCGCCTCGTGGATGCCACGCAGCTCATTCAGCGCGCCTTGCGGGGCGACACGTCGCCCGCTGAGGCGCCCCCCACGACGTCTCGAGCGGTGGTGGACGACGACGTGATCGAAGCGCAGGTGCGCGTGGTCGAGGTGCATCCAACGCCCGAGCCGCGCGGGTCCGAAGCGGCCGACGCCTGGACCCCGGGCAGCTTCACGCACCAGGGCCGCAGCATCGACTACATGCTCTTCGTGCCCGCATCGGCCTCGGCGCAACCGGCGGCCGCCCAGCCCCTGGTGCTGATGCTCCACGGCTGCACCCAAGGCGCGGCGGACTTCGCGGCGGGCACACGCATGAACGAACACGCGCGCGAGAACGGATGCATCGTGCTCTACCCCGAGCAGGCGAAGCGCGCCCATGGCCAGAAGTGCTGGAACTGGTTCAAGACCCAGCATCAGCAACGCGGACGCGGAGAACCCGCGCTGCTCGCCGCGCTGACCGAGCACATCGTCGCGCAGCAGCAGGCGGACCGTTCGCGCGTCTACGTGGCGGGCCTCTCGGCCGGCGGTGCCATGGCCGACGTGCTGGGCCATTGCTATCCCGATCTCTACGCCGCGATCGGCGTGCATTCGGGGCTGCCGCACGGCGCGGCGAACGACATGATGAGCGCGTTGAACGTCATGCGCACCGGGGCACCCGAGACGCGCGCCGGCGCGGCGAAGGGATCGCCGCCGACCATCGTCTTCCACGGCGACGCGGACCCGACGGTGCATCCGGGCAACGGCCGCGCGATCGTCGCGGGCGCGGGGCCCGGCACGGTCAGCGAAGGCCGCTCCGCGGCGGGCCGGCGCTACACCCGCACCGTGCATCCCGCATCGCCGGGCCGAGGCGATGCCGAACACTGGCTGCTCCACGGCGCGGGCCATGCGTGGTCGGGCGGCAGCGCGGCGGGCAGCTATACGCAACCCGATGGCGTCGATGCCAGCCGCGAGATGCTGCGCTTCTTGCTCGCCCATCGATCGACGCTCGCCAGCGAGCCGCAACAGGCGCCTTGAATGGGCTCGCGGCGCGCCTTCGTGCTGGGTGCATCGGCGCTGGCGTCCGGCATCGGCGTGCCGGCGGCAGCCGCGGCCTGGATGAAAGCAGGACCCGAGACGCAAGGCTTCGCAGCCGGCGCGCTCGACCGCCTGTTCGAAACGGGAAGCCTGGTCCCCGCGCTGCGCAGCCTGGTCGTGGTCCGGAACGGCCATCTCGTCGGCGAGCGCCACTACGCGGGCACCCGGCCCGACGATCTGCTGCCCATCCACTCGGCGACCAAGAGCATCGTCTCGCTGCTGGTCGGCCAGGCCGTGGCGCAGGGCAAGTTGAAGAGCGACCTCTCGCAGACCGTGGCCGAGCTGCTGCCGGACCTGGCCGCCCGGTTTCCCGACGCCGCGGCCAACGGCCTGACGCTGCGACAGATTCTTTCGGGAACGACCGGACTCGCCTACGACTACCGGCTTCAAGCCCGCGCGCTCTCGATCTCCGCCGACCCGGCAATCTACGCGATGGGCCTCGAGGCCGATGCCCAGCCACCGGGCCATTGGTCGTACAACGATGCCGCCATCGCGCTGCTGAGCCCGATCCTCGAGCGCGTTCAGGGCCTGGGCCTGGCCGCCCTGGCCCAGCGTGATCTGTTCGACGCGCTGGGGATCGCGCACTCCGCGTGGCAGCGCGACAGGACCGGGCGCGCATTCGCGCACCGGGGCCTGTCCCTTCGCACCGCCGACCTCGCGAAGGTGGCATGGCTGGTCGCGGATGACGGGCAATGGAACGACCAGGCCGTCGTGCCGTCGCGCTGGATCGAGGACAGCACGCATGCACACACGCCGGGCGCCTGGTCGATCCCGCCCATCGGGCCGACCGCGTATGGCTACCTGTGGTTCACCGGGCAACTTCACGGCACCCCGGTCGCGTGGGCCTGGGGCTATGGCGGCCAGTTCGCCTTCACGGCACCGGCGCTGCGGCTGGCCATCGCGACCGCGGCCACCGATCCCGGGCCCCGGGAGCTGCAGGCACAGACGACGGCGATCATGGCGCTCGTGGCCCAGGCCGTGGCGCTGGCCGGTTGACGGGACGCCCCGGGACATGCGCGCGGACGCCGCGCTGCCGCAGTGTCTTTTGCCATAGGTGCATTCCGTTTCTTGCTCGACAATGGCCGCGGACTGGGCCTTTGACCTGACGTACGGGCCCGGTCGATCATCGAACGACAGACCGGATGCGTCCGGTCACCCCGAGTCAGGACGACCCCGAATGGAATCCCTGGAACTGGCCGACCACATCCGGCGCGACGTCGAAGCCATCGGCCGGATCAGCGCCGTGCCCTCGATGCTGCGGCTGATCTGCGAACAGACGGGCATGGGCTTCGCCGCCGTCGCGCGCGTCGACGGCGACAGCTGGACCGCCTGCGCGGTGCTCGACCGGATCAACTTCGGCCTCAAGCCCGGCGGCCAGCTCGAGGTCCACACCACCCTGTGCGTGGAATCGCGCGCGGCGCGCCAGCCCATCGCCTTCGACCACGCCAGCACGCACCCGGTCTTTCGCACGCACCACACGCCGCGCATCTACGGCATCGAGAGCTACATCTCGGTGCCGATCGTCAAGGGCGACGGCAGCTACTTCGGCAATCTCTGCGCGATCGATCCCACGCCGCACGACGTCGACAACGCCCGCACGATCGCGATGTTCCAGGGCTTCGCGGACCTGATCGGCCACACGCTGGAACTCGAGGACCGGCAGAGCGCGACCGAGGTCGCCCTGTTCGACGCCGAGGCGACCGCCGAGCTGCGCGACCAGTTCATCGCCGTGCTCGGCCACGACCTGCGCAATCCGCTCGCCTCGCTCAGCGCCATCGGCGAACTGCTGGCCCGGCGCGCGGCCGACCCCGACAGCACGCGCGCGGGCCTGCGCATCCGCGCCACCACGAAGCGCATGGCCTCGCTGATCGAGGACGTGATGGACTTCGCGCGCGGGCGCATGGGCAGCGGGCTCGACGTCGCTCGCGAGCAGATCCCCGACCTGGGCCTCGCGCTCGACGACGTGGTGGCCGAGATGCGCGCCGCGCATCCCGCGCGCGCCATCGCCGCCGACATCGAGGTGACCGACATCGTGCACGGCAGCCGCGGCCGCCTGCAGCAGGTGCTGTCGAACCTGCTGGGCAATGCCGTCTCGCACGGCGCGCCCGACAGCCCCATCGACGTGGCGGCCTGGACCCGCGACGGCTGGTTCGTTCTGAGCGTGAAGAACCAGGGCGAGCCCATTTCGCCCGGCAACCTGCAGAAGATCTTCCAGCCCTACTGGCGGCCCGCCGAGAGTCGCGGCCACGGCGGACTGGGCCTGGGGCTGCACATCTGCTCGCTGATCGTGAAGTCGCACGGCGGCACGCTGCAGGTGACCTCGACGGCAGAGCACGGCACGAGCTTCGTGGCGCGCATTCCGGTGCGGCCGGGGGTCGCGGCCGTCGCCTAGGCGTCCGCGCGGCGGCGCGCCAGGACTAGCTGGCCCCGAAGATGTCCTCGAGGTTGACCTCTTCAGGCTCCTGATGGAGGTTCACGCTCTTCTCGATGTGGTCGAGGTGATGCAGCATCAGCTGCGCGGCGCGCTCCGCGTCCTTCGACTTGATCGCCTCCACGATCAGTGAGTGCTCATCGGCCCGGCAGCTTTCCGCCGGGGGCGCGTCGTACACCAGGATGATCAGGCAGGTCAGCGTCGACAGCTCGCGCTGCGTGCGCGCGAGCGTCGTGTTGCCGGCCAGGTCGGCGCACAGGTTGTGGAACTCGCCCGACAGGCGGATGACGGCCCGCTTGTCGCCACGCGTGCGCGCGCCCATCTCCTGGTCCACGTGCGTGAGCAGGGCGTCGACCACTTCGGGCGTGGCCCGTTGCGCGAGCCGCCGCATGATCGCCGGCTCGATGACGCGGCGCGCCTCGAACACATCGCGCGCCTGCTCGATCGTCGGCCGGGCGACGAACGCCCCCTTGTTCGGGATGAGCTCGACGATCTGCTCGTAGGCAAACCGGGTCAGCACCTCCCGTATGCGGGGCCGGCTCACCTTGAAGATTTCGGCCAGGCGCTCTTCGGCCAGCTTGGTCCCGGGCAGCAGCCGGTGCTCCTGGATCGCGACATAGATCTTTTCGTAGATCTCTTCGCTGCTGTCGCGCTCACGGCGCGGCGCGGGGATGGCGGTGGAAGGCGTAGACATGTTTCCAGGCATCGGTTCTTCAGGTGCCAACAATTTTTTAGAAGATTGTAGAAAGTCTAACACCGAGACCGCGCTCCGGCGGGCACCTCGCTCGACGCCCGGACGACCCTTGCCTCCTCTGCGGAAGGGCCCGATGAGGATAGCCGCACCGCCGACACGGGCGCCACGAGCCACCGGATCCTTACGCGTCTCCTTCGAGGGTTTGCCCTCCCTTCTCGCTGCCCATCGACCGGCTAAAGTTATGTCAACAATCTTTTAGACAATGTGGCATATGTTTTGCAAACACTCAAAGCCAATCCACTGAAGTCAAAGAAAGATCATTTTGTTGAACATTTTTGGTGCGAAAGAACCCAAGTGAGTGCATCCCTTTTTGATCTAGTGATCCGCAACGCCCGCGCGGCGACGGCTTCGGACGTGTTCGACACCGACATCGGCATCAAGGACGGCCGGATCGTCCAGCTGGGGCTGGACCTTCCGCGAGGCAGCCGCGAGATCGACGCGAAGGGCCGCGTCGTCACCCCCGGCGGCGTCGACGCCCATTGCCACCTGGACCAGCCCTCGCCGCCGCCGGTCAGGATGGCCGACGACTTCGACACCGGGACCCTTTCCGCCGTCTGCGGCGGCACCACCACCGTCATCCCGTTCGCGGCGCAGCAAAAAGGCGGCAGCCTGCGCGCCGCCGTCGAGGACTACCACCGGCGCGCGGACGGCATCGCCCATGTCGACTATGCGTTCCACCTCATCGTCAGCGATCCGACGCCCGAGGTGCTGAATGCCGAGCTGCCCGCGTTGATCCGCGAGGGCTACACCTCGTTCAAGGCCTACATGACCTACGACGACCTGAAGCTCGACGACGGGCAGATCCTCGACGTGCTCGATGTCGCGAAGCGCCATGGCGCGATCGCAATGCTCCACGCCGAGAACTCGGACTGCATCGAATGGCTCACCCAGCGGCTCGAGGCCATGGGCCGCAGCGCGCCGCGCTTTCATGCGCACTCGCGCCCCATGCTGGTGGAGCGCGAAGCGACGCACCGTGCCATCGCGCTCGCCGAACTCGTGGACGTGCCGATCCTCATCGTTCATGTCTCGGGCCGGGAAGCCATCGAGCAGATCCGCTGGGGCCGCGCCCATGGATTGAACATCTTCGCGGAGACCTGCCCGCAGTACCTGTTCCTGACCGCGGAAGACCTGGGCATCGACGACAGCTATCACGGCGCGAAGTGCGTCTGCAGCCCGCCGCCGCGCGACAAGGCCAACCAGGAGGTCATCTGGAACGGCCTGCGAGACGGCCTCTTCAGCGTGTTCTCGTCCGACCATGCGCCCTTCAAGTTCGATGGCCCTGGCGGCAAGCACCCGAACGGAGAAGAGGTGGCCTTCCGCCACATCCCCAACGGCATTCCCGGGCTCGAGACCCGCATGCCCCTGCTCTATTCCGAGGGCGTGCTCAAGGGCCGCATCAGCCTCGAGAAGTTCGTCGAACTGACCGCCACCGGCCCCGCGAAGACCTACGGGATCCATCCGCGCAAGGGCGCCATCTGCATCGGCGCCGATGCGGACCTGGTGATCTGGGACGAGCGCGAGCTCACCATCCGCAACAGCGCACTGCACCACGCCGTCGACTACACCCCCTACGAAGGCATGCAGCTCGGCGCCTGGCCCGCCTTCACGCTGCTGCGCGGCGAAGTGCTGTGGGACGGCAGCTCCTGCGTCGGCCCGAGGAACCAGGGCCGCTTCATCGCCGCCGGTCGCCCATCGATCCTGCCGCCCGCTCATCTCGCCGCGGCCTGAGGCCCGGCCTACCCGTGCGCCCTTCTCATTTCAACCACCCTCAGAAACTTGGAAAGCCAGCAATGAACATCAAGACCGACGTCGTGCAATCGCTCGCAGGGCCTGCCGCCCGGGCTCTCTTCGCGGCATCGCTGCTCGGCGCGGTCCTCGTGCCCGCCGCATTGGCGCAGGATGCGAAATCGATCCTCGTGGTGGCCGGTCCCCGGACGCCCGAGTCCCTCGACCAGGAATACCCGCCGACCGAGGCGACGCATGAAGCGAAGCGCAACATCTACGAGCGCCTGCTGGCCTACGACACGAAGATGGTCGACGGCGTCAAGGTCGAGAACTTCGACAAGCTCGTCGGCGCGCTCGCCGAGCGATGGGAGGTCTCCGCGGACAAGACCTCCATCACCTTCTTCCTGCGCAAGGGCGTGAAGAGCGCGGCCGGCAACGAGCTGCGCGCCGACGACGTGATGTGGTCGTTCGAGCGAGGCTGGAACAAGAACGCCAACTTCCGCTGGTACATGAACCAGATCCTCGGCATCAGCAAATACGAGGACGCGTTCAAGAAGATCGACGACATGTCGGTCAAGGTGACGCTGCCGAAGACCTCTCCGCTCATCGAACGCCTCTGGGTCAACAACGACCTCGGCATCCTGGACGCGACCGCGGCGAAGAAGAACGCCACCGCCGACGACGCCTGGGCATCGCGCTGGCTGGCGACGCATTCGGCATCGTTCGCGCCGTACCAGGTCACGAAATTCCAGTCGGGCCAGGAAGTGGTCTACGAGGCCAACCCCAACTACTACCGCGGCGCGCCGCAGATCAAGAAAGTGATCTTCCGCGAGATGCCCACCTCCGCCAACCGGCTGGCTGCGCTGCAGGCCGGCGCGGTCGACGTGGCCGAATGGCTCTCGCCGCGCGAACTCGCCACCCTGGAGAAGAACCCCCAGCTGAAGGTGTGGCAGGTCTTCGGCAACTACATCCACCGCGTGGAGATGAACAACACCACGCCGCCGTTCGACAACCCCAAGGTCCGCCAGGCACTGAACTACCTGGTGCCCCGCGAGGACATCCTGAAGGCCGTGTACTACGGCAAGGCCCGGCCGACCAAGAGTCCGATCTCCGAGATCTATCCGTCCTACACCGACCAGTACTTCAAGTACAGCCTCGACGTCGAGAAGGCCAAGGCCCTGCTCAAGGAGGCCGGCCAGCCGTCGGGCTTCAAGACGCAACTCGGTTACCGCACCGGCGACCAGATCGAGGAGGAGATCGCCGTCATCCTGAAGACCGCCTTCGCGCGTGCCGGCGTGGAGGCCGAACTCGTCAAGCTGCCCGCGTCGACGCTGGTCGAGCGCTACTCCAAGGGCACCATCCCGATGTATTTCTTCCGCGACATGGCCATCGTGCCGGACGCCGCCTATGTCGCCAACCTGTGGCTCAACAGCGCATCGCTGATCAACTATCCCAAGTTCAAGAACGCCGAGGTCGACAAGCTGATCAACGAGGGGCTGTCGAGCACCGATGAGGCCAAGCGTGAAGCCGGCATGAAGCGCGTGCAGCAGATCGTGATGGACCAGGCGCCGTGGGTCTTTCTCATGAACCCGGGCTACCAGCTCGCCACGCGGGCCAGTGTGACGGGCTACAGCTGGTACACGCCGAACAGCAACAACTGGTCCGACTTCTCGAAGAAGTGACCCCCGCCGTGCCGGGCGATCCGCGGCTCGCGCGGGCGCCCTGGCACACGCGAGCCATCCAACAAGGAAAGACATGACGCTACGCACGTCGCTGCGATCGCTACCGCGACCGCTTCGAATCGTCCTGGCCAGGCTGAGCATTCTGATTCCGCAGATGTTCGGCGTGCTGCTGGCCACCTTCCTGCTCATCCGGCTGCTGCCGGGCGACCCGGCCCTGCTCATGCTCGGCAACATGGCGACGCCCGAGCAGATCGCCAACCTGCGCGAAAGGCTGGGCCTGAACGGCAGCCTGTGGTCGCAGTTCACGAGCTATCTCTCCACCGTGGTGCACGGCGACCTGGGCACGTCCATGTTCACCGCCAATCCCGTGGCGGTGGACCTGCTCGATCGCGTGCCCGCCACGCTCGAGCTGATCACCTACGCCATGCTGCTGACCATCGTCGTCAGCCTGTCGCTGGCGGTCGTCTCGGTCGTCAAGCCCAGGGGATTCGTGAGCCGCTTCAGCAAGGTCTATGGCCTGGCCGCGGGCGCCGTGCCGGACTTCTGGGTCGGCCTGCTGCTGATCTACTTTCTCTTCTACGTCGCCGGCATCGCACCCGCACCGTTCGGACGCATCGACGCCATCATGTCGGCGCCGCCCGCTGTCACCGGCTTCCTGACGATCGACACCCTGCTGGCCGGCGACACGGCGGCCTTCGCATCGGCCGTGGGGCGCCTGTGCCTGCCGGTGCTGACCCTCGCGATCGTGAATGCCGGGGCGCTGATGAAGATGACCCAGATCGTGTTCGCCGACAACTACCGCAGCGAATACATCCGCCATGCGCGCGCCAGTGGCCTGTCGGAGCGGCAGCTCATCCGCAGCGCACTGCGCAACAGCCTGCCGCCGATCATCACGATGGTCGGCTTCCTGTTCGGCTTCCTGCTGGGCGCCGCCGTTCTGGTCGAAACCATCTTCGCGTGGGGCGGACTCGGCCAGTACGCCGTCTCCGCGGTCATGAACAGCGACTATCCGGCGCTCCAGGGCTTCGTGCTCGTCGCCGCCGCATTCATCCTGATCGTCTACACCGTGGTGGACGTTCTCTACGGCATTGCCGATCCGAGGATCGAAGTATGAAGATCATGGCCGCCGCCCATCGGCGTGGCGCGAAGCTGACCCTGGCCATCGGACTCTCTCTGCTGGCCATGCAGTTCCTCGCGATCGTGTTCGCCCCCTGGATCGCGCCGTATTCCCCGGTCGACGCGGATCCGATCAATGCCCTGAAGTCGCCGTCCTTCGCGCACCTGTTCGGCACCGACGTGTCCGGCATGGACATCTTCTCGCGCGTGATCTTCGCGACGCGCATCAACCTGCTCATCAGCGTGACCGCGGTGGCCATCGCCTTCGTCATCGGGGTGCCGATCGGGCTGGCCATCGGCTACTACAAGGGCTGGGCGAGTTCCTTCGCGATGCGCATCTTCGACTTCGTCCAGTCCTTTCCCGTCTTCGTGCTGGGCATGGTGCTGGTCTCGGTCATGGGCCAGGAGATATGGAACGTCGCCATCGTGCTGGCCGTGCTCTTCACGCCGGTGTTCGCGCGCCTGATCCGTGCCGAGGTTCTTTCGCTGCGCGACCGGCCCTTCATCGCCGCGGCGCGCTGCAGCGGCGCGACCGACGGCGCCATCATGTTCCAGCACATCCTCCCGAACGCCCTGACCCCGGCCATCGTCCAGATCTCCATCAGCATCGGGATGGCGATCCTGCTGACCGCCGGGCTGTCCTTCGTCGGCGCGGGCGTGCGGATGCCCACGCCCGAATGGGGACTCATGGTGAGCAACGGCGCGCAGCAGATGATCCTCGGCGTGTGGTGGGTCGCGCTCTTCCCGGGCCTGGCCATCGTCTTTTCCGTGCTGACATTCGCGCTGCTGGGCGATGCCGCCAAACAGATGTTCGATCCCCAGACGAGGAGCGCTCCATGAACCAGGTCGCAGACGCGTTGCTCGAGGTTCGCAACCTCAGCGTCGGTTTCTCCGATGCGCAAGCCTCCCCAGCCCTGCGCGGCGTGAGCTTCAGCTTGCGGCCCGGAGAGATCCTCGGCATCGTCGGAGAAACGGGCGCGGGGAAGTCGCTGCTGGCACGCGCCATCATCGACATGCTGCCGGGCGACGGCCGCATCCTCGACGGCGAGGTCCTGGTTCGCGGCCAATCGGTCTCCCGCATGACGGAGGCGCAGAAGCGCGGACTCCGCGGTGGCGAGGTCGCCCTGATCGGCACGAACGCGAAGTCGCTGCTCGACCCCGTCGTCAAGGTGGGAGAGCAGATCGCCCGCGTGCTTCGCGCCCACCGCGGCATCGACAAGGCGCAGGCCTGGCGCGAGGCCATCGCACTGTTCGAGCAGGTCGGCATCGTCAATCCGGAGCGCCGCGCCCATGCCTACCCGCACGAACTGTCCGGCGGCATGGCGCAGCGGGTCGTCATCGCGATGGCCTTGATCGCGCAGCCCAAGGTCCTGCTCGCGGACGATGCCACGCTGGGGCTCGATGCCACGATCCAGCTGCAGGTGCTCGACCTGCTGGTCCAGAAGGGCCGCGAGCTCGGTCTCGCCGTGGTGCTCATCACCCATGACCTGGGCATGGTCGCCGCGTACTGCGACCGCGTGGGCATCATGAAGTCCGGCGAGCTGCTCGAACTCGAGAGCGTGCATTCCTTCCTCACGCGGGGGCCGCGGCATCCCTACAGCCGCGAGCTGCTCGAAGCGGCCAAGGTGCGTCCGCTTCCGATGGTTCCCGACGCTTCCGCGAGCGCGGGCTCGCGCAGCGGGCAGCCCCTGCTCGAGGTCACGGACCTGGTCAAGACCTTCCATGTCGACGGCTCCTCCGACGTGGTTCGCGCCGTCGACCACGTGTCGCTGACCATCGCGCGCGGCGAAACCCTCGCCCTCGTGGGCGAGAGCGGCTCCGGCAAGACGACGATGGGCCAATGCCTCGTCAGGCTGCTGGCCTCCGACGCCGGCTCGATCCGCTTCGACGGCCAGGAGACGCTCGCGCTCTCGGACAAGGCGTTCCGAACGGTTCGCCGGCGCATGCAGATGGTGTTCCAGGAGCCCTACGTCGCCTTGAACCCGCGATGGCGCGTGCGCGAGCTGGTGGCGGAGCCGCTGAAGCTCGGCGAGGCGCTGTCGCGAACCGAGCGCGACGCCCGCGTGATGGAACTGCTCGACCTGGTGGGCATCGCCAGCGCGAAGGCGAACGCCTATCCGCACGAACTGACGGCCGGCGAGCAAAAGCGCGTCGGCATCGCGCGCGCACTGGCCGTGCGGCCCGATTTCGTCATCTTCGACGAACCGACGACCGCACTCGACATTCGCGTGCGCGCCCAGATCATCGACCTGGTGCGCGACCTGCAAAAGCGCATGGGGCTGTCCGCGCTGTTCATCACCCATGACCTGAACTCCGTGCGCTCGCTGGCCCACTACGTCGCCGTGATGCGCCACGGAAAGATCGTCGAGCAAGGCCCGACCGAACAGATCTTCTCGCATCCGAAGGAGGCCTACACGCGCAAGCTGCTGGAGGCCGAGCTTCCCATCGAGGCGAAGGAGCCGGTTGCGACCCTGACCCTGGAGACTGCCGAGGCCCCATGACATTCGATCGAACAACCACCAAGCCGGTGCTGGTCACCGGCGCCGCGGGCCTGGTCGGCCGCAAGCTCGCACGCCGACTGGCCGACCGGCAACGCGCCTTCATCGCGCTGGACCGAACCGCGTCGGTCACCGAGGACGGCATCGAGATCGTCGGCTGCGATCTGGGCGACGTGCACCGCATGTACGCGCTCACGCGGGAGGGGATCGACTCGGTCGTTCATTGCGGGGCGTTCTCCGGGCCCATGGTGGCCCGCGATACGCCGCACGCGATGGTGCAGGTGAACATCGTCGGCACCGCCAACATGCTCGAGCTGGCGCGCGTTCACGAGGCCCGGCGCTTCGTCTACTGCTCGTCGACCAGCGCCTATGGCGGCGTTCGATCGGCGGCGCCGGTCACGGAGGATTGCCTGCTGCAACCCGCGAGCCTGTACGGCGCGAGCAAGGTCGCGTCCGAATACATCACGACCTCCTATGCGCAGCAGTACGGCCTGTCGGCGGCCAGCATCCGCCTGTCGTGGGTGTACGGACCCGGAAGGACGACGGACTGCGTGGTCCGCACCATGATCGAAGACGCGCTCGCCGCGCGCCCCACGCGCATGGCGTTCGGCGCGGACTTTCCCCGGCAGTTCATCCATGTCGACGACGCCGTGGACGGCCTGCTCGAGGCGCTCGATGCCGAATCGCTGCCCAGGACGACCTACAACGTCACGGGCAACACGCGCGTGACGCTGGGCGAGCTCGCGCAGCTGGTGCGTCATGTCTTTCCCAAAGCCGACATCGTGTTGCAGCACGGGCCGGACCCGGTGGACGAGTTCCAGGAGCAGTTCAGCATCGAGGCCGCACGGCGTGACCTCGGCTACGAGCCCCGGGTCTCGCTCGAGCAGGGCATCCGCTCGTACGCCGAGTGGATCGAGGCACGCCGGAGTGGCCGGCCATGATCGAGCCGCGCGCCCTTTCCCAAGCCGGGTTCGCGCCTTTCGGACGCGTCATCGAGGCACCCGCCCTGCCGCGACGGGACTACTTCGACGCGGAACTGGCCTCGCGTCGATCGCACGCGAGCGCTTCGCTGTCCCTGGTCACGAACGATCCGGTGCGCGAGAACGTGCTCGCATTCAGCAGCCTCGAATGCCACCCGCACTCGTCCCAGTCGTTCATTCCCATGAGCGCCGGCCGCTGGCTGGTGGTCGTGGCGCCCGACGCGCTCGGCCGCCCCGACATGCAGCAGGCGCTCGCCTTCATCGCAAGCCCGTCGCAAGGCATCACCTTCCGTCCGGGCGTCTGGCACCTCGGCCTGCATGTGCTCGACAGGCGATCGACGCATGCCATCTTCATGTGGCGCGACGGGACCGAAGGCGACGAGACCTTCGTCGACGTCGAGCCGACGACCATCGATTTGTCCAAGATCCTGAAAGAAGCTTGATCGTGAACCACCTTCAAAGAGACTTCGTCGGCTATGGCCGCAATCCTCCCGATCCGAAGTGGCCAGGCGGCGCGCGGCTCGCCCTCAACTTCGTCCTCAATTACGAGGAAGGGTCCGAGCCCTCGGTCCACGACGGCGAAGGCCTCACCGAGACCTGGTTCACCGAAAGCCACGGCCTGGCCAACCTCGAGGGGCGAGACCTCGCGGCCGAGGGGCTCTTCGAGTATGGGAGCCGCGTGGGGTTCTGGCGGGTCATGCGGCTGCTGCAGGAGCGTTCGCTGCCCGCCACGATCTTCGGTTGCGCGCTGGCGCTCGAACGCAATCCCGAGGCCTGCGATGCCATCAAGGCGTCGGGCTTCGACGTGTGCTCGCACGGATGGCGCTGGATCCAGCACTATCAGTTGTCGCAGGACGAAGAGCGCGAGCACATCCGTCGGGCCGTCGAGTCGCTGACCCATTCGATCGGCGAGCGCCCGCAGGGCTGGTACTGCCGCTACGCACCGAGCGTCCATACGCGCCAGCTTCTGGTCGAGGAGGGCGGCTTTCTCTACGACTCGGACTACTACGGCGACGAGCTGCCGTTCTGGACGCGGGTCGATGGCAAGCCGCACCTGGTGGTCCCCTACTCGCTGACCAACAACGACGGCCAGTTCGCCGCCGGCGTCAGCACCGGCAACGACTGGTACGGCTTCCTCAAGGATGCCTTCGACATGCTCTACAAGGAAGGCCGGACCCAGCCCAAGATGATGTCCGTCGGCCTGCACATGAGGCTCGTCGGCCATCCCGCGCGCGCCGCGGCTTTGGAACGGTTCCTCGACTACATCCGCCAGTTCCCCGACGTCTGGGTGACGCGGCGCATCGACATTGCCCGGCACTGGCGGCACGTGCATCCGGCGCCTGCAACCCAGGGAGCCGAATCGTGAAGAGCCCGTTCGATCTTTCCGGCCGCAAGGCCGTCGTCACCGGCGGCAGCCGCGGCATCGGCGGCGCCATCGCCGAGCTGTTCCTCGAACATGGTGCCGAGGTCGCCATCTGCCATCTGGGCGATGAGGCCAATGCCAGCTCGCTGCGCGAGCGGATGGCGGCCAGGGGACACACGCTTCATTGCACCGAATGCGATGTCTCCAATCCCGCCGCCGTCGACCGGTTCGCCGAATGGGCCATGCAGCGGCTCGGCCAGGTCGACATCGTCGTCAATTCCGCGGGCGTCGGCGGCGGCGACCGGCCCTTCGAGTCGACCGACGAGCGCGACTGGGACCTGACCGTCGGCGTGAACCTCCGCGGCACGATGCTGGTGACGCGGGCCTTCTTCGCGGGCATGACCTCGCGCCAATGGGGACGCGTGATCAATGTCGCCTCCCAGCTCGCCTACAAGGGCGCGCCCGGCCTCGCGCACTACTGCGCGGCCAAGGCCGGTGTCGTCGGATTCACGCGTGCGCTGGCCTATGAGGGCGCCCCGCGCGGCGTGCTGGTCAATGCCATCGCGCCGGGTCCCGTGGACACCGATCTGTTGCGCAATCACAGCGAGCAGTGGCTGGCGTTCAAGAAGAGCCAGCTGCCGGTCGGCCGGTTCGGCGAGGTGGGCGAGATCGCACCGACCGCGCTGCTGCTGGCGTCGGACGCGGGTGCGTTCTACGTGGGGCAGACCCTGTCGCCGAACGGGGGCGACGTCATGCTCTGAGGCTCCGCAAACAGCCTTAGATCAGCCCCCGCGTCGCCGCCTTCAGCGTCGCGGCCGCGCGCGTCGTGCACCCGAGCTTCTGGAACACGCGCTCCACGTGCGTGCGCACCGTGCTGGGACTGATGCCCAGCGCGCGCGCCACCTCCTTCGTGTTGTCGCCCTGGCTGATGCAGCGCAGCACCTCGAGCTCGCGCTGGGACAGCGATGCATCGTCCTGCGTCGGCGCCGCGGGCTTCGGTGGCACCGCGCCCGGCAGCGTGCTGGCGCACAGCGCCTCGACCACGGCCGCGTCGAAGCGGCCGGCCGCGGCGTCTTCGTTCATGCGCTCGGCCGCCTCTTCCCGCGTCAGCGCCTCGCGCCACGGACGGCGCGTGCAATGCGACCACCACTGCTCGGCCGCGGCGACGACCTGCCCTTCCAGCGGCATGGCCGCACCCGAGCGGCCACGGAAATGGCCCGAGCCATCGCGCCGCTCGAAGGCGAAGGACGCGATCTCCGCTTCGGCCGCGAGGCCGTCGATCTGCCCGGCGGCGCGCGAGGTCCAGTAAGGCACGAGTCGCACGCGCTCCAGCGCCGAGGCCTGCAGCGGCCCGGGCGCGTTCCAGATCGCATTGGGCACCGAGGCGCGTCCGATGCCGTGGATCAGCCCCGCCTTGTAGGCGCGGCCGCAGCCGGCTTCGTCCAGCCCCATGCGCGCGCCGCAGTCGCGCGCCAGGCTGGCCACGCGGCGTGAGTAGCCCGTCATCCACGGCAGCTTGAGGTCGATCACGTCACCCACGAGTTCCAGCCCCATGGGCCGGCGCATCGAGGCCGGCTGTTCAGCCCCCTCGGCCCATGGCGCGGCGGGTGAATCGAGCGCCTGCATCCAGGCCGCGAGATCGGCCGCGCTGGCGTCGAGCAGCGCGGCCGGATAGAGGCTGTCCGCGCGGCCGCGCACCAGCGCGAGCGCCTGCTCGATGCCGTAGAGGCGGCCGAAGATCTCGAGGTCGCTGGCCAGCGCCACCACATAGGTCGAGAACGGAACCGCCTCGCCGCGCAGCAGGCCCGGCACGCCGCTGCCGTCGTAGGCCTCGAACACCGCGCGCAGCGTGGCTTCGGTGTCGTGGCTCAGCCCCAGCGTGTGGGCGATGTCGCCCGCGATCTCGCAGTGGATCTCGGCCATGGCGAGCACGGCGCCAGGCACCGGCGCGCTGTCGTGGGGCTGGCGCATGCGCGGTGCCGACGATGCGAGCAGCGCCCGGCGACCCTCGACGTCGTCGTCGAGGAAGTCGGCGAACTCCTGCGCATTGGCCGTGCAGCCCGACCAGCGCAGCAGCGCGGCATGGCGCGCCGCCTCGATCTGCGGCGCGGTGCAGCCGGCCTGCGCGGCGATCCGGCCCGCGAGCCAGGCCGTGCGCAGCGAATGATCGATCGGCTGGCCCATGCTCAGGTCGCCGATGAAGGCCAGCGCGCGGACGGCGTCGAAAACGGGGATGGTCGTGTCGTCGGACATGGCGCATTTTGCGCGTGTCGGTCATTCGACCGATACCGGCCGCCGGGGTGGCTCGGAAGAATCGTGGCATCCCCATCGCCCGATGGGCAGTCCCTTTTCACTCGCGGCCTCCACCGCCTCTTCCTCATGTCCGACATCCTGCAAAACCCATCCCCGCGCGCCGCCTGGCTGCGCAAGCTCTATTTCACCCGCGCCGCCTTCTCCTTCGCCTGGGTCGCGCTGGCCTTCACCGTCGCCAGGCAGTCGCCCGCGCTGGCCACCGTGCTGCTGATCGTCTACCCCGCCTGGGACGCCTTCGCCAACCTGTGGGACGCCCGGATGAGCGGCGGCGCGCAGGCCAATCCCACGCAGATGCTCAACCTCTGGATGAGCACCCTGGTCGCGCTCGCGGTCGCGGCCTCGCTCGTGGCCGCATGGCAGGTCGTGCTGCTGATCTTCGGCGTCTGGGCCATCGTGTCGGGCCTGCTGCAACTGGCCACGGCCCTCCGCCGCCGCAAGGCAGAACGCGGCCAGTGGGTGATGATGCTCAGCGGCGCGCAGTCCGCGCTGGCGGGCGGGCTCTTCATCTCGCGGCAGGGCACCGATGCGCCGATTCCGCAGACGCTGGCGGGGTATGCGGCGGTGGGGGCGGTGTATTTTCTGATTTCGGGGGTGGTGATTCTGGTGCGGGAGCGCAAGCGCTGAAACGTCGGTGCGCCACCACTTGGCGCACACGGCAACGGGTCCGACGACTCCCCGCGTTATGCAGCCTCTGCCGCCTTGCGACGGCGAGCTTGCGCCAAGCCCTTCGGTCTGGACAGCTTCACCACCGGCGCCATGCCGGCGGTGGCGGCCATGTCCATCAGCGTGTCCAGGGAGAACAGGTTGATCCTTCCCCGGACCAGGTCGGAGATGCGCGGCTGCGTCACGCCGAAGAGCTGCGCCGCCTCGGCTTGCGTCATGCCTTGCTGCCGAATGACTTCGGCCAGGCTCATCATCAGATCGGCACGAGCGCGCATGCTGGCTGCCTCCTGGGGCGTGCCTGCAATGGCGTCGAAGACGCTGTCGAAACGCCGGGCTCCGGTCATGATGCGAGGTCCTTCACTAGGTCTTTCAAGCGCTTTCTGGTCAGTTCGATGTCGCGCTTCGCAGTTTGCTGGGTCTTCTTCTGGAAGCAGTGCAGCACATAGACAGCATCGGCCAGCCGAGCCACGTACATCACGCGGAAGGTTCCCGCCTCATCCCAGATCCTCAACTCCACCACGCCGGCGCCGATGCTGGGCACCGCCTTGGCATCGACCGGCGCCAAGCCGTTCTGCACGAGGTGCAACTGGTAGCCGGCTTCGCTCCGAGCAAGCTCGGGAAAGCTGCGTAGATCGTTCAAGGAAGTGCCTCGGAACTCGATGGGCTTCATGCCAATTTTATACAAAATCTTGTATTGAAACCTCCAGCGCAGTCCTGCACGCTCCCGCGAAATCTTCTCTCCTGAAGCTGGTCGCTCAAGGCGGCAACACCAACGGCCCGCAATCCGAATCCGCGATGAAGGTCGCAATCAGCGACGCCGGCTTCACCGGATCGGGGTTCTCCGCGAACAGGTGCAGCGCGCGCGGCGGCTCGAACCAGGTCTGGCCGGCCTGGTAGTCGACCGCGGGGCCGCCCGCCATCTGCGAGCGCACGGTGCCGCTGACCACCACGGCCTGCACCGAGCCCGGGTGCCGGTGCGCGGGCGTGTAGGCCAGCGGCGGGAACTCGACCAGGGCGGTGGTGATGGACTTGCCCGGCACGTTCGGCAACGGCTCGCACGACAGCGGCCGCACGGTGGTCTGCGGCCGCGTCGCGCTGCCCTCGGGCGCGGGGGCCGAGGCGAACATCGGGCGCGTCACGCTGCTGCAGAGGTCGTCGAGCCATGCGACGGTGGCCTGCTTGCCCGCATGTGGCACCAGGGCCCATGCGGCCGCGCCGAGGGCGAGCGCCGCGAGCGACAGCGCGACCGCATGCCGCGGCGCGCGCGACGATAGGCGGGCCGCGATGCTCACGATCGTGCCTCCGCGCCCAGCCGCATCGACGGGGTCCAGCCCAGCAGCCGCCGCGCCTTGCCGCTGTCGACCTCGGGGTTGTCCTCGGTGACGTTGAAGACGCCACCGGCCGAATGGCGCCAGGCCAGCAGCGCGGCCCAGGCGGCCGCTTCGACGTGCACGGGGCTCGCGCCCTTGGGCTCGTCGGCGCCGGTGCCCGGGCCGTAGAGCTGGCCGTAGCGCAGCACGGTGCCGGTGATGCCGGGTGCGTGAAGCACGGCCTGCTCGAGCGCCACCACGCCGCCCACGCTGACGCGGCGCGCGCCTTCGGCCTCGGTGTCGAGCGGCTGC
>NZ_JBZAYE010000219.1:0-10609 GCF_058244205.1 Variovorax sp. 20P10.2.4 | reverse complement strand
GCGCGGCCAGCGCAGCCAGTGCGCGGGTGGCGGTGGAGGGGCGTACGGACGAAAAAGACATGGACGAAGAAGGACGACGCGGGGCGTTGGCGATGGCTACGGGGATGTGGGGGCGCCGGGAAGCTCAGGCCGTGCGCGGCAGCTCGATGCGGAAACGCGCGCCGGGCCCCTCGGGCAGCAGGGCGATGCGGCCCCCATGGGCTGCAATGTACTCCTGCACGATGGAAAGTCCGATGCCCGTGCCCTTGACCGCATGCTCCGGTTGGCGTTCGCCGCGGTAGAAGGGCTCGAAGATGCGGTCGCGGTCGCCCTCGGCGATGCCCGGGCCGGCGTCGTTGACGTCGATGCGCACCGCCTCGGGCGTGCCCGAGACCACCAGCGTGATGGTGCCGCCGCGCGCCGAGAAGCGGATCGCGTTCGACAGCAGGTTGGCGATCGCGGTGCCGAGCTTGGTGCGGTCGACCGTGAGCGCGATGCGCTCGCCCTCGGCGCGCACCGTGAGGCCGTGGGCCTGCCACTGCAGCCGCTGCGACTCGATCTGCTCCTCGATCAGCGGCAGCAGCTCGGTGCGCTCGCGGCGCAGCTCGCGCGCCTCGAAGGCGGCCGCGTTGAAGCGCAGCAGCGCCTCGATCTGGCCCTGCAGCGCCACCGTGTTTTGGTTCAGGATCTGCGCCACCTCGAGCTGCGCCGGGTTCAGCGCGCCGGTCACGCCGTCCTCCAGCAGCGACACGCCCTCGCGCAGCGCCGCCAGCGGCGTCTTCAGTTCGTGCGAGACGTGGCGCAGGAAGCGCGCCTTGTCGGCGTCGAGCTCGGTCAGCCGCAGCCGCAGCCACTCGAGCTGCTGCGACACGCGCCGCACGTCGGCCGGGCCGCGGATGTCGATCGGCTCGTCGAGCCGGTTCTGGCCCAGGCCGACGATGGCGTGCTCGAGCCGCTTGAACGGCCGCGCCAGCCAGATGCCGAAGGCCAGCGCCAGCGACACCGCGAGCACGCTGGCCGCGACCACCTCGCGCATCAGCCGGCGGCGCGCGTTCTCGATGCGCTTGGACAGCGCGTCGTTCTGCATCTCGATCAGGAACTGGGCCTGCTGCGCGATGTTGGTGTTGAGCGCGTCGAGGTCGCGGAACTGCATCGCCATCGTGCTCTCGCGCTGCAGCGCGCTGTCGGCGTTGCCGCTCATCAGGCCCTCGATCACGCCGAGCTGGGTGCGCCAGGCCTCGGTGCTGGCGGGCGCCAGGCCGTTCTTCTCGAGCCGCTCGAGCACGCCGTGGGCCTCGCGCGCGGCATCGTCGAAGCGGCGCCGCAGCACCGAATCGTTGAGCACCAGCGACTGGCGCCCGGCGCGCTCCATCGCCGCGCTGCGCTCGGCCAGCGACTGCGCCGCGCCCGACAGCCGCAGCGCGCGCGCCGCGGCGTCGCGGCTTTGCGTCATCAAGGTGTCGTACTGCAGCACCGAGCGCAGCGCCACGCCCACCAGCAGCGCGGTGATCAGCAGGAAGGCGAACAGCAGGAGCTGCTGGAACGAGCCCCGTATCGATCGCTTCGCCATCAGGCGAGCGCCCCGGCGGCGGACGCGCTCTCGCGCGTGGGCACTTCGCCGCGCAGCGTGTAGGCCAGCGAGCGCGTGATGCGCAGGTCGGTCATCCGGCCCACGAGCCGCGCGTCGCCCTCGAAGTTGACGACCCGATTGCAGGCCGTGCGGCCCATCAGCTCGTTCGCGTCGCGGCGCGAGGCGCCTTCCACCAGCACGCGCTGGGTGCTGCCCACCAGCGCCTCGCCGAAGCGCTTCACGTTGCCGTCGATCACGGCCTGCAGCTTCTGCAGCCGCGCCAGCTTGACCTCGTGCGGCGTGTCGTCGTGCAGCGCGGCGGCCGGCGTGCCGGGGCGCGGGCTGAAGATGAAGCTGAAGCTGGCGTCGAACTGGCAGTCGTCGATCAGCTTCATCATCTTGTCGAAGTCGGCCTCGGTCTCGCCGGGGAAGCCGACGATGAAGTCGCTCGACAGCGCGAGCTCGGGCCGGATCGCGCGCAGCTTGCGCACCGTGCTCTTGTATTCCATGGCGGTGTAGCCGCGCTTCATCGCCATCAGGATGCGGTCGCTGCCGTGCTGCACCGGCAGGTGCAGGTGGCTCACGAGCTGCGGCACCTTGGCATAGGCCTCGATCAGCCGCGGCGTGAACTCGTTCGGATGGCTGGTGGTGTAGCGGATGCGCTCGATGCCGGGGATCTCGGCCACGTACTCGATCAGCAGCGCGAAGTCGGCGATCTCGGCCGTGTCGCCCATGCGGCCGCGGTAGGCATTGACGTTCTGGCCCAGCAGCGTGACCTCGCGCACGCCCTGGTCGGCCAGGCCGGCGATCTCGACCAGCACGTCGTCGAGCGGCCGGTTGACTTCCTCGCCGCGCGTGTAGGGCACCACGCAGTAGCTGCAGTACTTGGAGCAGCCTTCCATGATCGACACGAAGGCAGTGGCGCCTTCCACGCGCGCGGGCGGCAGGTGGTCGAACTTCTCGATCTCGGGAAAGCTGATGTCGACCTGCGGGCGGTCGAGCCGCTCGCGCTCGGCCAGCATCTCGGGCAGCCGGTGCAGGGTCTGCGGGCCGAACACGATGTCGACGTAGGGCGCGCGCGCGATGATGGCGTTGCCCTCCTGGCTGGCCACGCAGCCGCCGACGCCGATCTTCACGCCGCGCGCCTTCAGGTGCTTGACGCGGCCCAGGTCGGAGAACACTTTTTCCTGCGCCTTCTCGCGCACCGAGCAGGTGTTGAACAGGATCAGGTCGGCCTCGTCGACGTTCTGCGTCGGCTCGTAGCCCTGCGCGGCATGGAGCACGTCGGCCATCTTGTCCGAGTCGTACTCGTTCATCTGGCAGCCGAAGGTTTTGATGAAGACTTTCTTGGCGGTCATGGGGAGCTCTTCTATATAGGAGGGGCCCTCGTCTTGCGGAGGGCCGGGCGGACACGGGGCTTTCGTGGCGAAAGCGGCGGGGCGTGTCCGCGAAAGGAATGCCGGTGCGGCCGACGGCCGCTGGCGAGATGCCGAGGGGCCTACTGCGTGTTGACCGTGTCGTTCTGCACGAACGGCCAGATGTTGAGGAAGGGCTTGTTCAGCGATTCGCGGCTGGCGGTGGCTTCGTCGGGCGTGAGGATCCAGACCTCGCGCAGCATGCCCGCGGCATCGCGCGTGTAGTTGACCAGCAGGTTCTGGCCCGTGATCGCGCCGCTCATCACCAGCATGTTCTGGCCGCTGCGGATGCGCGCGCCGGGCGCGAGCCGGTCGGCGCGGCCGTCGAGCATCACGTCGTTGCCGTCGATCACGCGGAACTTGCCGCGCAGGGTGCCGACCGGGAAATTGCGCCCGCCGACTGCCGATTCGTTCTGGGTCTGCGGCCGGGGCACCGCGTCCTGCGCGCTGGCCTGGAGCGGGAAGACGCTGGAAGTGGCTGCCAGCGTTGCGCAGGCTGCTATGAAATGAAGAGCGTTCGTGGGTGTCTTGCAGCGGTTCATGGGGTTCATCCAGAGGCTGTGGAGCGGGGATTCTAGCGAGCGGGGTGCCTGTCCATCGGTGCTTATCCCGACCGTTTTTACCGGGCGCGGCGCCCTGGCCTTTACTTTTCTTTACGGCGTGGATGGACACTCGGAACCCCCCGCGATTCAATAGCCGCTGTCAGCCCAAAGTGCACAAAAACCCATGAAGAAGAACGCAGTCATCGCCCTCGTGGGCGTGTCGATCGTCGCCGCCGCGGGATGGTGGTGGAGCGGCTCGGGCGAGCGCGCCGCGGCGAAGAGCGCCAAGGGGCCGGTGGCCGCGCCGACCGCGCTGGTCACGCTCGCCACCGCCGTGCGCCAGGACGTGCCGGTCACGGTGCAGGTCAACGGCAGCGTGGTCTCGCTCAACAGCGTGGACCTGCGACCGCAGGTGACCAACACGGTCGACGTGGTGCACGTGAAGGAAGGCCAGTTCGTGAAGCAGGGGCAACTGCTCTTCACGCTCGACGACCGCAACGACCAGGCCAACCTGGCGCGCGCCCAGGCCCAGCAGAAGCGCGACGAGGCCACGCTGGCCGACCTCGAGCGCCAGTACAAGCGCAGCCAGGAATTGCTGGCGCAGAACTTCATCTCCAAGAGCGCGACCGATGCCACGCTGTCGCAGCTCGAGGCGCAGCGCGCGGCGGTCGCGGCCGACCGCGCCGCGGTGCAGTCGGCCCAGGTGGCGCTGAGCTACACCAAGTTGCATGCGCCGATCGCGGGCCGCATCGGCGCCGTCAACATCTACCCGGGCACGCTGGTGCAGCCCACGCTGTCGCTGGTCACGGTCACGCAGCTCGACCCGATCGCCGTGAGCTTCCCCGTGCCCGAGGCCAACCTGCAGGACCTGCTGGCCGCCGCGCGCACCCGCTCGCGCGTCGAGGCCGTGGTCACGGGCCGCAAGGACACGCTGCAGGGCACGCTCAACTTCGTCGACAACACGGTCGACCCGCAGATCGGCACCGTGCGCGCCAAGGCCGTGTTCGACAACGCCGACCAGAGCCTGTGGCCCGGCCAGTTCGTCGGCACCCGCATCACGGTGCGCACGCTCGAGGGCGTCACGGTGGTGCCCGCGGCGGCGCTGATGATGCTGCCCGAGGGCACCTCGCTCTACGTGGTCGACAAGGAACGCAACGCGAGCCGCCGCAAGGTGAAGACGCTGCATACCTTCGGCACCAAGGTCGCGGTCAGCGGCGTCGAGCCCGGCGAGCAGGTCGTGATCGAGGGCAGCCAGAACGTGCGGCCCAACGGCAAGGTGCGCATCGACGACAAGCCGCGCGGCGACGCGCCCGCGACCCCGGCCGCGCCCGGCGGCACCACGGGCGTGACACCCGGCAGCGCGGCGTCGTCCGATGGCGTCGACATCCGCTCGACGCAGCGGGAACGCGCATGAACATTTCCGAGCTGTGCATCCGCCGTCCCGCGATGACGGTGCTGCTGTCCGCGGCCGTCGTGGTGGTGGGCATCTTCGCCTACTTCAGCATCCCGGTCGCGGCGCTGCCCAGCTACAACACGCCCGTCATCAACGTCAATGCGCAGCTGCCGGGCGCCAGTCCCGACACCATGGCGAGTTCGGTCGCGCTGCCGCTCGAGAAGCAGTTCTCGACCATCCCGGGCCTGCAGACCATCAGCTCGGTCAACACGCAGGGCGTGACCTCGCTCACGCTCGAGTTCGTCAGCAGCCGCGACATCGACGCCGCCGCGGTCGACGTGCAGGCCGCGCTCTTGCGCGCGCAGCGCCAGCTGCCGCAGGAGCTCACGCAGCTGCCCTCGTACCGCAAGGTCAACCCGGCCGATGCGCCGGTGCTGTTCATCGCGCTGATCTCGCCGTCGATGAATCCCTCGGAGCTCAACGACTACGCCGAGAACCTGATCTCGCCCACGCTCTCGACCATCGACGGCGTGGCGCAGGTGGGCGTGTACGGCCGCAAGGCCTTCGCGGTGCGCATCAAGGCCAATGCCGACCTGCTCAACGCGCGCAACATCACGCTCGACGAGCTCGCGCGCGCGGTCAACTCCGCCAACGCCAACACGCCCGTCGGCGTGCTCGACGGCCCGCGCCAGACGCTGACCATCCAGGCCAACCAGCAGCTCACGCGCGCGGCCGACTTCGCCAAGCTGATCGTCGGCCAGCGCAACGGCGCGCCGGTGCGGCTCGACGAGGTCGCGACCATCGAGGACAGCTTCGAGTCGGTCAAGACCGCCAGCAGCTTCAACGGCCAGAGCTCGATCTCGCTGGCCGTGCAGCGCCAGCCCAACGCCAACACGGTGCAGGTGGTCGACGCGGTGCGCGCGCTGATCCCGCGCTTCAAGGCCGAGCTGCCGCAGTCGGTCGAGATCCAGATGGTCAACGACCGCTCGCTGTCGATCCGCGAGGCAGTGCACGACGTGCAGCTCACCCTGCTGGGCACCATCGCGCTGGTGGTGCTGGTGATCTTCCTGTTCCTGCACCGGCTGGTCGCCACGCTGATCCCGGCCGCCACCATCCCGATCTCGCTGATCGGCGCGGTGGCGCTGCTCTATGCCTTCGGCTACAGCCTCGACAACGTCTCGCTGCTCGGCATCACGCTGGCCGTGGGCCTGGTGGTAGACGACGCCATCGTGGTGCTCGAGAACATCATGCGCTACGTCGAGAAGGGCATGGACCCGCTGGCCGCCTCGCTGCGCGGCGCGCGCGAGGTGGGCTTCACCATCGTCTCGATCTCGATCTCGCTGGTGGCGGTGTTCATCCCGATCTTCTTCATGCCGGGCGTGATCGGCCTGCTGTTCCACGAGTTCGCGGTGGTGGTGGCGCTGGCGGTGCTGGTGTCGGCCATCGTCTCGCTGACCCTGGTGCCGATGCTCGCGAGCCGGCTGCTCAAGCAGGTGCCGCGGCCCGAGGGCGGCGCGCGCCACGACCATGAAGAGGAGCATCCCGAGCCCGGCACCGCGATCGGCCGCGCCTTCGAGCGCGGCTACCGCTGGGTGCACGGCAGCTACATGCGCACGCTCGACTGGACCCTGGCGCACCGCGGGCTGATGCTGCTGATGGCCGGCGCCACCTTCGTGGTCACGGCCTGGCTGTTCATCACCATCCCCAAGGGCTTCTTCCCCGAGGAGGACATCGGCCAGATCCAGATCACGACCGAGGCCGCCGAGGACATCTCCTTCACCGCCATGAAGGCGCTGCAGGACCGCGTGTCCGACGCGCTGATGGCCGACCCCAGCGTCGACTACGTGAGCTCCTTCGTCGGCGTGGGCGGCCCCACGGCCACGCAGAACTCGGGCCGGCTGTTCGCGGTGCTCAAGGCGCGCAGCGAACGGCCGAAGATGCCCAAGGTGCTCGAGTCGCTGCGCCAGCGCTTCCGCGAGATTCCCGGCATCGCCGTCTACATGCAGCCGGTGCAGAACCTGCGCCTGGGTGGGCGCCAGAGCAAGGCGCGTTTCCAGTACACGCTGCAGAGCGTGAACGCCGGCGAGATGGTGCCCTGGGCCACGCGGCTGATGGAGCGCATGCGCGCCGACCCCGACTTCCGCGACGTCACCAGCGACTCGCAGAACCGCGGCCTGCAGGCCACGCTGAAGATCGACCGCGACAAGGCCGGCGTGCTCGGCGTGGCCGTGGGCGACCTGCGCACCGCGCTCTACAACGCCTATGGCGACCGCCAGATCGGTAGCATCTACGCGGCCAGCAACACCTACCAGGTGATCCTCTCGGCGTCCGACAACGACCGGCAGTTCGAGGACGACGTCTCGCGCCTGTCGGTGCGCAGCACCACCGGCCGGCTGGTGCCGCTGTCGGCCTTCTCGAGCATCGAGCGCACCGTGGGTCCGACCTCGGTCAACCACCAGGGTCAGCTGCAGGCGGTGACGGTGTCGTTCAACCTCGGGCCCGACGTGCCGCTGGGCAATGCCACCGCCAAGATCGACCGCTTCAAGGACGAGCTCAAGATGCCGCAGTCGATCATCACCACCTACGGGGGCGATGCCGCGGTGTTCCAGAGCTCGCAGTCCAGCCAGGCCGTGCTGCTGGTGCTCGCGGTGCTGGTCATCTACGTGCTGCTGGGCGTGCTCTACGAGAGCTACATCCATCCGATCACCATCCTCGCGGGCCTGCCCTCGGCGGCGGTGGGCGCCTTGATCTCGCTGAAGATCTTCGGCTTCGACCTCACGCTGATCGCGACCATCGGCATCCTGCTTTTGATCGGCATCGTGAAGAAGAACGCGATCATGATGATCGACTTCGCGCTCGACGCGCAGCGCACCGAGGGCCTGCAGCCGGTGGAGGCGATCCGCGAGGCCTGCCGGCTGCGCTTCCGCCCGATCCTGATGACCACGCTGGCCGCGCTGATGGGCGCGCTGCCGCTCGCGCTGGGCCTGGGCGCGGGCGCCGAGCTGCGCCAGCCGCTGGGCGTGGCGGTGGTGGGCGGGCTGATCTTCTCGCAGGTGATCACGCTCTACATCACGCCCGCGATCTACCTCGCGCTCGACCGCTACAGCGGCAGCGGGCCGATGGTCGACCTGCCGAAGGAAGCGCAGGCCGAGGTCTCGCACGCCTGAGCGAGCGCGGCGGGCTCAGGCGCGCCCGCGCCCCTGCCGCGCCGACGCGGGATCGAGGAACAGCTGGCGGAAGTAGTCGCGCAGCGCCGTCATCGCGGGCGAGAACTCCACGCCCTGCTTCCAGCCCAGCCCGATGTTCATGGTCGGGATCGGGTCGCGCAGGTTGATGGTCTCGATGCGCTTGCCTTCGAGCGACCACGGGCGGTAGACCATGTCCGACAGCACCGTCACGCCGCCGCCGTTGGCGACCGTGCTGCGCACCGCCTCCACCGAGCTGGTGCGCAGCCGCACCTTGGGCTGGTGCGGCGTGCGGCCCCAGTACTTGAGCGCGGTGGCCGCGGCCTCGTCGACCGTGAGCATGATGTAGGGCTCGGCCGCCACGTCGGCCAGCGTCACCTCGGCCTTGTCGAGCAGCGGATGCTTGGCCGGCACCCACAGCCGGCGCTGCGAGCCGAAGAAGGTCTCGAGCGAGAGCTCGCGCAGCACCACGTTCGAGGTCAGCACCACGCCGAGGTCGTAGCGCCGCGTGATCAGCCCTTCCTCGATCGCCTCGCGCGCCACCTCGTGCACCTTCAGCGTGACCTGCGGATGCAGCTGCTCGAAGCGCTGCAGGTGGTGCGGCAGGAAGTAGCCCAGCACCGTGTAGCTCGCGGCGATGGTCAGCTCGCCCTGCACGGCGGCGTCCTCGTTGGGCATGCGCTGCGCCTCGTCGGCCGCGGCCAGCACCGCATAGGCGTGGCTCAGGAAGCGGCGCCCGCCCTTGGTCAGTTCCACGCCGTGCGGATGGCGCTCGAACAGCTGCTGGCCCAGCATCTCCTCGAGCTCGCGGATCGCGGTGGTCACGGCCGACTGCGAGATGTTGAGCTGCAGCGCCGCGTGCGAGATGCGGCCCGCCTCGGCCACCGCCGAGAAGTACTTGAGCTGGCGAAGGGTCAGGGACATGGCGGGGCTTCGGGGAGTGGATCGGTATCGGCAACGCGGGGCAGCCGGTGCATGGGTTGGTGAAAACCCGATACCGCGCGATCGAATGGCTCCAGCGTAGCAAGGCATGCGCCGCAACGCAGCATCTGTTTTTCAGATACCGAGTGCGCGGAAAACAATGCTTTTCAGTCTTTGGACCGCTCACTAATCTTCGGACCGTCCCGCCGCGCCGCGCCTTGGCGGCCACGGGACGCACAACGAACAAAGGCTGTCACACGTGAAGAAGAAGCGGATCGATCTGAACTCCGACATGGGCGAGGGCTTCGGCCCCTGGACCATCGGCGATGGCGTCGACGCGGAACTGATGCCGCTGATCAGTTCGGCCAACATCGCCACCGGCTTCCATGCCGGCGATCCGAACATCATGCGGCGCATGGTCGCGCTGGCGCGCGAGCACGGCGTGGGCATCGGCGCGCACCCGGGCTTTCGCGACTTGGTGGGCTTCGGCCGGCGCCACATCCAGGCGCCGGCCGAGGAACTGGTCAACGACATGGTCTACCAGCTCGGCGCGCTGCGCGAGTTCGCGCGGCTCGAGGGGCTGGCGCTGCAGCACATCAAGCCGCACGGCGCGCTCTACATGCATGCGGCGCGCGACGAGGCGCTGTCGCGCACGCTGGTCGAGGCGCTGCAGCGCATCGAGCCCGGCCTGCGCCTGTTCTGCATGGAGTCCTCGGTCACCTGCCGCGTGGCGCGCGAGCTGGGCCAGCCCGTGGTGCGCGAGTTCTATGCCGACCGCGACTATGACCTGAGCGGCTCCATCGTCTTCACGCGCCGCGTCGGCGCGCTCGACCCCGAGGCGGTCGCGGCCAAGGTGCTGCGCGCCTGCACCGAGGGCACGGTGCGCACGGTCGAGGGCGAGGACCTGCCCATCGGCTTCGACTCGGTCTGCATCCACAGCGACACGCCCGGTGCGCTCGCGCTGGTGCAGGCCACGCGGCGCGCGCTGGCCGCGCATGGCATCGAGGTTGCAGGGCTCGCCGCGCAGGGCTGATCCCCTCTTTCCCTTCCCCGTTTTCCGTTCCGTCCCCAGGAGTGCATCCCATGTCCGCTACCCATGAAGTCCTGAGCCCGCTGCCGGGCACCTTCTACCGCCGCTCGGCGCCCGACGCGCCGCCGTTCAAGTCCGAGGGCGACACGGTAGCCGTGGGCGACGTGCTGGGCCTGGTCGAGGTGATGAAGCAGTTCAGCGAAGTCACGGCCGACGCGGCCGGCCGCCTGCTGCGCTTCGCGGTCGAGAACGCCGAGCCGGTCGATCCGGGCCAGCCGCTGGCCGTGATCGAGACCGCCTGAGGAAGACGACGCGATGACCGCTGCATTCGACAAGCTGCTGATCGCCAACCGCGGGGAGATCGCGGTGCGCGTGATTCGCGCCGCGCAGGAGCTGGGCCTGAAGACCGTCGCCGTCTACAGCGACGCCGACGCCCAGAGCCTGGCCGTGCAGATGGCCGACGAGGCCGTGCGCATCGGCCCGGCCCATGCCAGCAAGAGCTACCTGAGCGCCGACGCCATCCTGCAGGCCGCGGCCCACAGCGGCGCGGGCGCCGTGCATCCGGGCTACGGCT
>NZ_JBZAYE010000218.1:0-10639 GCF_058244205.1 Variovorax sp. 20P10.2.4 | reverse complement strand
GGCCTCGACCCGATGCTGCCGGCCGCGGGCTCGCTCGTGAGCGGCGCCGCACTGCTGCTGCCCGCGAGCCTGCTGATCGACCGCCCCTGGACCCTCGCCCCCTCGGCCGCGTCGCTGGCCGCCGTGCTCGCGCTCGCCGTGGTCTCGACCGCGCTGGCCTTCACGATCTACTTCCGGCTGATCCGCACCCTCGGCCCGATGTCGACCTCCGCCCAGGCCTACCTGCGCGTGCCGATCGGCGTGGCCATCGGCGTGCTGTTCCTCGGCGAGCGGCTCGCGCCCACCGCGTGGGCCGGGCTTGCGTGCATCATGGCCGGCGTGATCGCGATGACGCTGCCCGCGCGCGGCGCCATCCCCCTGCCCTTTCTCCGGAGATGAACCCATGCTCGAACTCAGGCCCAACTGCGAGTACTGCGACAAGGACCTGCCGCCGAACGCGACCGATGCGCGCATCTGCAGCTACGAATGCACCTACTGCGCCGACTGCGCGCAGAACGTGCTGCACGACGTCTGCCCCAACTGCGGCGGCGGCTTCGCGCCACGGCCGATCCGGCCGGCGACCGAAAGGCGGCCCGGGGTGTTCCTGGGCAAGCAGCCGGCTGCGGTGCAGCGCAAGCATCTGAAGTGGGAGCGCGACACGCTCGCGGACTTCATCGCCTCGGTGCAGGCGATTCCGCCGGCGCAGCGCTAGGGCGACGGGCCCGTCGTGGCAGGCAAGGCCGGAAACCGCCGCCGCACCAACCGCTCGATGTCCGGCGGCACCTCGATGTCGATGCGCAGGATCACGCTCGACATGGCCTTGCCGTAGTTGTCCAGCGCGAGCGTGCGCGAGACGCCGCCGGCCAGGGCGCCGTGCAGCACGAAGTTCATGCCGTGGATGTTGTCGGCCACGTGGCGATCCACGCGCTCGGCCACCTTGTAGAAGGCCTTGACCTTCTCGGCCGTCAGCTGCTCGACCAGGTACGGATGGAACGCGGGCTCGTAGGCGAACACGCCCACGTTGAAGATGTTGCCCTTGTCGCCGGAACGGCTGTGCGCGAGGTAGCGAAGCGGGATCTGCATGGTCTCAGCTTTCGATGGTTTCGAGCCTGAAGTCGATCGCGTCGCGATCCACCAGGGTGGACCACACGCCGATGACCTCGCGCGTGCGGTCGTTGAACGGCAGGCGCTTGCCGGTCGCGGCGATGCCCGACACGGCCATGCCGTCGACCTCGCCGCCGATCTTCTCGGCCATCTCGCGCGTGCGGGTGCGCGCGCAGACGCGCACGGCCACCTCGTAGGGCTCGTGGTCCATGGGCGGCGATGCCTCGCGATGCACGGCGTTGACGCCCAGGTAGTCGATGCGCAGCTCCTGCGCCTCCAGCCCGACCATGCGGAAGCGCTCCTCGAGCATGCGCTTGGCGAGCTCGGCGCGCGCCATCGCGCCCGGGCCGGCGTAGAAGAACCAGTCCTCGCCGATGAAGCCCTCCTTGCAGCCCATCGACACCTTGAGCGTGCGCGGCCGCGCGCGGCCGGTGGCACCGCTGAAGCGCACGCGGTCCTCGCCGATCTCCTCGACGCGCGCGGTCAGGAAATTCACCACCACGTCGGGCGTCAGGTACAGCGATGGGTCGTGCACCTCGTAGAACATCTGCTCCTTCACCGTGCGCGCATCGACGCGCCCGCCGGTGCCCTGCACCTTGGTGATCACGGCATCGCCGTTGGCCGACACCTCGGCGATCGGCAGGCCGAGGTTCCAGGGATCGGGCACGTCCTTGAAGCCGGGATCGCTGAAGTAGCCGCCGGTCACCTGCGCGCCGCATTCCAGCAGGTGCCCGATGGCCGAGCCCTGGGCGATCAGGTCGACGTCGTGCGGCGACCAGCCGAAGGCATGGATCATCGGCGCGAGAAAGAGCGAGGGATCGGCGACCCGCCCGGTGATCACGATCTGCGCGCCCTCGTTGAGCGCCTTGACGATGCCGTCGGCGCCCGCATAGGCCTCGGCCGAGATCAGGCCGGGGCGCAGCGTCTCGAGCGCGGCGCCGCTCTCCATCACCGTGTCGGCGAGTTCGAAGATGCGCTGCGTCAGGTCGTCGCCCACCACGGCGGTGATCCGCACGTTGCGGTGGCCGAGCTCGGCGCAGATGCGCGCGGTGGCCTCGGCCGCCGCCACGGGATGGATCCAGCCGCCGTTGGTGATGATCCGCGTGCCCTGCGCCAGGCAATGTGGAAGCACGCGTCGCATGCGCTCCTCGAGCAGGGTCTCGTAGCCCGCGAAGCCCGGGTCGGCGCGCTTGCGCGCCTGGGCGAAGGACACGGTCGCCTCGGCCATGGTCTCGAAGCACAGGAAGTCGAGCTGCCCGAGCTTCGCGCTGACGACCGCCGGCTCGATCCGGTCGCGCCACCATCCCGAGCCGCAGCCGATGCGCACGCTGGTCTTGTTCCTCATCGCGTCTTCTCCCTCAATCGATCCGGATGCCCGCGTCCTTGATGACGCGCGCCCACTTCTGGTCCTCGGCCTTCAGGTAGGCGGCGAACTGCGCGGGCGTGTTGCCCACCGGGATCGCGCCCCAGCCGCTCAGCTTCTGCCGTACGTCCTGCATGTCGAGCGCGGCCCTCACGCCCTGGTTCCAGGCCTCGATGGCCGCGGGCGGCGTGCCCTTGCGCGCGAGCAATCCGAACCATGCATTGACCTCGTAGCCCGGGAACCCCGCCTCCGCGAAGGTCGGCACCTCGGGCAGCGCCGGCACGCGCTGGCTGGTGGTGACGGCCAGCGCGCGCACCTTGCCCGCATGGATCTGGGGCAGCGAGGCCGGCAGGTTGTCGAACATGGTGTCGACGTGGCCGCCGAGCAGGTCGGTGATCGCCGGGGCCGAGCCCGGGTAGGGCACGTGCATCAGCTGCACCTTCGCGAGGCTGTTGAACAGGGCACCCGACAGATGGGGCGAGCCGCCATTGCTGGTCGAGGCGAAGCTCACGCCGCCGGGCCTGGCTTTCTCGGCGGCCACGAGGTCCTTGAGCGACCTGAACGGCGACGCCGCGCCCACCACCAGCACGTTCGGCGTGTTCACCACCAGCGTGACCGGATCGAAGTCGGTGTAGGCCACGCGGATCGACTTGTTGAGGTAGGGATTGGTGATGGTCGCGAAGGTGCCCATCAGCACCGTGTAGCCATCGGCCGGCTGGTTCAGCACGGCCTGCGCACCGATGGTGGTGGCACCGCCCGGGCGGTTCTCGACCACCACGGGCTGGCCGAACGAGGCGCTGAGCTTCTCGGCCAGCAGGCGCGCCACCAGGTCGGTGGTGCCACCGGGCGGTGTCGGCACCACGATGGTCAATGGCTTGGCGGGAAAAGGCGCCGCGAGCGCGGCGCCGGCCGACATCGCGGCCCAGGCGGCCGCGGCCAGCCACCGGTGCAGGATCTTCATCTGTCGTCTCCGTTTCGTTGTTCGGGCCGCTGCATTCCCGCGGCCGTCGGTCTCGATACTGACCGGGCCGCCCTCGGCGCGCCAAGCGAAAGTCGGGCACTTCAGCTGTGAAGAATATTCACCGTGCCCGGCGCCGGGCCTACGATGGCGCGATGGAGAAACGACCGAACCAGATCGACCGGCTCAGCGACGTGGCGCTGTTCGTGCGGGTGGCGGAGCGCGGCAACTTCTCGATGGCGGCCAAGGACTGGCACCTGTCGCCCTCGACCGTCAGCAAGCTGGTGGACCGCCTCGAGGGGCGCCTGAAGGTGCGGCTGTTCGACCGCACGCCGCGCGCCGTGACCCTGACGCCCGCGGGCCGCATCTTCTACGGCAAGGCGCTGGCCTTGCTCGAAGCGGCCGAGAGCGCGCAGAGCGCCGTCATGCAGGAACACGACGACGTGCGGGGAATGCTGCGCGTGCATGCGCCGCCCGTGTTCGCGCGGCACGACCTCGCGCGGCTGCTGCCGGACTTCCTGGCCCGCCATCCGCAGGTGCGCGTCGAGCTCTTTGTGGGCCTCGACACGCCCAGCCTGATGCAGCAGGGCCTCGACGTGCTGATCCACTCGGGCCATCTGCCCGACTCCTCGATGGTGGCGCGGCAGCTGTCGACCGTGCGCTGGATCGTCTGCGCCTCGCCCGCCTACCTCGCGCGCCACGGCACGCCGCGGCGGCCCGAGGACCTGCTGCGCCACAACTGCCTCAACTTCGTGGGCCGCGAGGCCTGGAACCACTGGCAGGTCGGCGGGCCCGAGATGCCGCGGGAACAGCTCGCGATCGGCAATGTCTCGGCCAGCGACGGCGGCGTGCTGCTGGAGATGGCGCGCGGCGGCGCCGGCATCGCGCGCCTCGGCGACTTCCACGTGCGCGCCGACATCGACAGCGGCCGCCTGGTTCCGCTCTTCCTGAGCGAGGCCTTCGAGGAGGTTCCCGTGCTCGCGGCCTACCACCACCGCAAGCACCTGAGCGCGCGCATCCAGGCCTTCGTCGACTTCATGGCCGAGGCGCTGGAGGCGCGCAACCGGGACATGGATGCGTGGCTGGCGGCGCTCGGCGGATCGGTGGGGCGTCCTGCCGCGTGATCGGCAGGCGGCGGCGCACGAGGCCTTCGATGTCGCACGCGATCGCGCGGGGTTCACCCTCGCTGAGGAAGCGCGCGCACCGCAACGCCATGAAGACCGGGTGCCGTTCCCGGATGCGCCGCGTTTCGCTGATCCGGTCGCCGTTGAGGTAAGGCCTGCCCAGTTGGCGCTCGACCACGCGTTCGACGCAGCGCTCGAGCTCGAAGGACGGCAACAGCAGCGCGGTGAGCGGATCGCCTTCGATCGCATCCCGCAAGGCCGGGTAGCGCTCGCTCACGTTGGCCGGATAGGTCATGAAACCCGAGGACATCGCGATCACGGTCGGCGCGGTCGCCGCGGCGCGAAGCTGTTCGTAGGTTTCGATGTTGCGCGCCGCATAGCCCACGTACCCATGGCGCGCCATGAAGGCCGCGACATCGCCCTGTTGCGCGATGAAGACCTGGTCGAGATCGACGAAGCGCCAGGCCAGCCGTTGCGCGAGCAGCGGGCCGACGGTGGTCTTTCCGGCGCCACCGGGACCGATGAGATGAACGAGGGGAATCAATGCGAAGGAACGAGGAGTGCGACAGGTGCCGCGGCATTCTGAAGCACCGCGGCCACCGCGCTACTCGGCCTTGATGTTCCCCTTCGCGACGATCGCGCCGAACTTCGCGTCCTCGCCCTGCAGGAAGGCGGCGAACTCCTTCGGCCCCGCGCCCAGTGGCGTGACGCCGCCCTCCTCGAAGTTCCTGCGCACGCCCGGGTTCGCGAGTACCTGCGCCAGCGCGGCATGCAGCTGCGCGACGATCTGCGGCGGCGTTCCCTTGGGCGCGAAGATGCCCTGCCAGACCGACACGTCGGCGCCGCGCCATGCGGGCACGCTGGCCAGCGGCAAGGCTTCGGGCATGGCGGCCGAGGCGCTCTCCGCCATCACGCCGTACACGCGCAGCTTGCCCGCGCGCGCCTGCTGGATGACCATCGACAGCGGCAGCACGGCGAGGTCGAGCTGGTTGCCGCTGAGGTCGCTCACGATCTGCACGCCGGTGCGGTACGGCACATGGACCATGTCGACGCCGCCGCGCTGCTTGAGCAGCTCGCCGCCCAGGTGCAGCGAGGTGCCGACACCCGAGCTCGCGTAGCTGTACTTGCCGGGCGCGGCCTTGAGGTCGGCATACAGCGCCTCGCTGGTCTTCGGCTGCAGCGCGGGCTTGCCGACCAGCGCCAGCGGCTGGGCACCGAGCAGCGTGACGGGCACGAGGTCGGCGAGGCCGTCGTAGCGCACGGTGGAGGGCGTCACCATCTTCGCGATCACGACGGTGCTCTCGACCGACAGCAGCAGGGTGTAGCCATCGGGTCTGGCGCGCACGGCCTTCTCGGTGCCGATGACGCCGCCGGCGCCCGACACGTTCTCGATCACCACCGGCTGCCCGAGCCGCGTGGCGAGCTCGGGCGCGATCCAGCGCGCCATGACGTCGACGTTGCCGCCGGCACCGTAGGGCACGATCAGGGTGATCGGGCGCGCGGGCCAGGCGGGCTCCGCGATGGCGGCGGTGGTGCAGGCAGCGAAGGCCAGGGCGGCGAGCAGTGCGCGGCGGCGTGCGGTGTCGAGGTGCATGGCGGGGGTTCCTTCAGTCGCGGTTCGTTTCCAAGGGAGCAGCCTGCTCGCGCTCGAGCGCGGCGATCTCGCGTTCGAAATCGGCGCGCAGGTTGCGCTTCGCGTCGTCGTCGAGCCAGCAGGCATCGACGCCCGCGAGGCTGAAGACGCGCGCCTGCTCCCAACCCCAGCCGCCGCCCTCGAGCACGGTGGCGTAGGTGTGGCTGAGGTCGGTGTGGAACATCGCGGGGTCATCGGTGTTGAGGCTGACCGGCAGGCCCGCATCGACCATGCGCTTCACGCTGTCGAGCCGCCGCCGCTGGTTGCGCACCACGCTCGTGATGCCGCAGACGCAGAAATGCACGCCGCGGTCGCGCGCGCGCCGCAGGCCGTCGTCGCTGGCGAGCAGGTTGTAGCCATGGTCGAGCCGGTCGCAGCCCAGCAGGTGGATGCAGTCGTCGACGTTCGAAGGCGGCGCCTCCTCGAGCGTCTGGTTGTCCTCGCAGACATGGGCGGTGCGCTTCAGGCCGGCGCGGCCCGCGCGCTCGAACAGGGCCGCGAAGCTGGCGGGCGGACCCGCGCGCTCGGGGCCGTCGAGGCCCACGCCGACGACGAGGTCCGAGCGCAGGCCGAGGATGTCGTCCATCGCGCGCTCGGCGCTGTCGAGCGGCAGGCCGCGATCGAAGGAGGCGATCAGCAGGCCCGAGCAGCCGAAGTCCTGCCGCGCGGCGCGCAGGCCGGCCACCAGCCCCTCGACCTGCACGCGGTACGGCACGCCCGTGGGCATGAAGTACTGCGGGTTGAAGGACAGCTCGACATGGCGCGCGTTGCTGCTGCGCGCGGCGTCCTCCACGGCCTCGTAGGCCACGCGCTCGAAATCGGCGCTGCTGCGCACCGCCTGCGCCGCGATGCGCAGCACGTCGATGAAGTCGTAGAAGTCGCGGTAGCTGTAGAGCGTGTCGACCGGGCGCGGCAGCGGCAGTTCGTACTGGCGCGCGAGCGCGACCAGCGTGGCCGGGCGCAGGGTGCCGGCCATGTGGAAATGCAGGTCGGTCTTGGGCAGCCGGGCGAGCAGGTCCGGTCGTACCGGCGCGGGGGAGGAAGGGGTGGACATGGACGGCGACGATAGCCACGCCCACCGCCCGCGCCCAGCACAGCGCTGTGCAGCAGGTTATGACAGCGCCGTCATGACCTGGGCCGGTGCGCCAGCTCGCGCGCGGCCGCCGTCAGCTCGCCGCGCAGCCAGCGCATGGCCTGGTTCTTGTGCGTGCGCTCGTGCCACACGAGGCGGTAGCGGTGCGGCTTGATCTTCGCGGGAAAGGGCACGATCGCGAGCGGGTACTGGCGCGCGAAGTCCTCGGCCAGCAGGCGGCCGGTGGTGAACACGAGGTCGGTGCGCGCGAGGATGGCCGGCGCCATGCCGAGGAACTGGGTGTGCATCGCCGTGTGGACCGACACGCCGAGCTCGGCCAGCTGTGCATCGATGATGGTGCCCTGCCCCGGCACGTGCTCGAGCGAGGACAGGTGGCGCGCGCGCCGGTAGTCGTCGAGCGTCATCGGCGCCCTGGCCAGCGGATGGCCCTCGCGCACCAGGCAGACCATGGGTTCGGTCAGCAGGCTGGCGGCGCGCAGGTGGCCGGGCAGCTCGGGCCAGATGGTGATGACCATGTCGACCTCGCCGTCGGCGAGCTGGCGGTAGTGCTCGAAGCGCGAGCCCAGGCCGCGGATCACCACGTCGCACTCGGGCGCCTGCCGCGCCACGCGCTCGGCGATGTCGGCGAAGAACTGGCGCGGCAGGAAGTCGTAGGTCGCGATGCGGAAGCTCTGGCGCAGCTCGCGCGGCTCGACCGGCCCGGCCTCGGCGGTCAGCAGCGACATGTCGGCCAGGATGCGCCGCGTGGGCACGGCCAGCGCCTGCGCGCGCTCGGTCAGCACCATGCGGTTGCCCACGCGCACCAGCAGCTCGTCGCCGGTGAGCTGGCGCAGCACCTTGAGGTGGCGGCTCAGCGCGGACTGCGCCACGCCGAGCTTGGCCGCGGCCTGCGACACGCTGGCCTCGCTCAGCAGCACGTGGAGCGAGCGCAGCAGCGATTCGTCCAGTCGGCGGTCATGCTCGCCGGTGTCGGGCAGGGACATGGTGTTCGGGTCGAAGAGGGAGGTGGTAGGTCCGCGGGCAAGGGATTCTGCCCGTGCGCCGCATGCGCAATTTTTGCGCCGCGGCCCGAAGTCTTTACACGGCTTTGATACGCCCCCTCCTACGCTGTCGCTCTTCCTTCATCCCCGAGCTCTCTCGATGCAAAGATCGATCCGCGCCGCCTCCTCGGCACTCGCCCTCCCCACCCTGATCGCCGCCGCCTTCGCGCTGCCCGGCGCGGCCTTCGCGCAAGCGGCCGGCGATGCACCGGCACCGGCCGCCTCGCCGGTCACGGCCAACATCGCGCTGACCACGAACTACAAGTTCCGCGGCCAGGACCAGGACATGCTCGGCAGGAACGACTACGCCAAGACCCGCGGCGCCAAGCCCGCCATCCAGGGCGGCTTCGACTACGCCTTCGGCGAGAGCGGCTTCTATGTCGGCAACTGGAACTCCAGCGTCAACTGGCTCAAGGGCAACAGCGTCGAGGTCGACCTGTACGGCGGCTACAAGTTCAAGGCCGGCCCGCTGGACATGGACGTCGGTGCGCTGACCTACATCTATCCGGGCAACTCGGTCGGCAACACCACCGAGCTCTATGGCGCGGCCACCTATGCCAACGAGAGCCTCGGTTCCTTCACCCTGAAGTACTCGCACACGGTGTCGAAGGACTACTTCGGCTTCGCCGGCAACAAGCTGGGCTCGGGCCTCGAGGGCACCAACACCGGCTACCTGAACCTGTCGTACAGCAAGGAGATCCTGCCCAAGGTGACGCTCAAGGCCGCGGTGGGCTACACGGCCCTGTCGAGCGACATCCGCAGGAACACGGCCTACAAGAGCTATGTCGACTACAACGTGGGCGCCAGCTACGACTTCGGCGGCGGGCTCACGCTCGCCGGCTCGGTGCAGGGCGCGAACCAGAAGAACGCATACAACGCCGCGGCCGGCCCGCTGTACGACTTCGGCTTCTACACCGTGCAGCAGGTCTACTCGCCGAACAAGCCGCGCTTCATCCTCACGCTGGCCAAGACGCTCTGACGAAGACGCCGGCGGCCGTCGGCATCAATCGATGCTGATGTTCGCCGCCTTCGCGACCTCCGCCCACTTCACGCGGTTGTCGTGCACCGTCTTGCGGAACTGCGCGGGCGTCTCGATGCGGATGGTGTTGCCCTGGCTCTCGAACTTCTCGCGGATCTCGGGCTGCTCGAGCACCGTCTTCACGGCGGCGTTGAGCTTCTCGACGATGCGCGCGTCGGTGCCCTTGGGCGCGAAGATGCCGAACCAGATCGAGCTGTCGAAGCCCTGGGTGCCCGGCAGGCCGCTCGAGGCGATGGTGGGCACTTCCTTCACCGCGGCCACCGGCGTGGCGGTGGTCACGCCGAGCAGCCGCACCTTGCCGGCCTTGTAGTGCGGCAGGATGGTCTGGACCTGGTTCATGATGCAGCAGGTCTCGCCGCGCACCACCGAGGTGATGGCCTCGGGGCCGCCCTTGTAGGGCACGTGGACCATGTTGAGCCCGAGCCGCGCATTGAACTCGGCGAAGGCCATGTGGGTGCCGGCGCCGTTGCCGGTGGAGGCGTAGTTGTACTTGCCGGGGTTGGCCTTGACCAGCTCGACGAACTCCTTGAGCGTCTTCACGTTGATGACGTCGGGGTTGATCGTCAGGACGTTCGACACGTCGAGCACCGGCGCCACCGGCACGAAGTCGGCCTCGACGTCGAAGGGCAGCTTCTTGTAGAGCGCGGCATTGCTGCCATGGGTGGCGGCGGTGCCGAACGAGAGCGTGTAGCCGTCGGGCTTGGCATGGGCCACGTACTCGCTCGCGATGTTGCCGGCCGCGCCGGCGCGGTAGTCGATGATCACCGGCTTGCCGAGCTGGCGCGTCAGCGGGTCCTGGATGGTGCGGGCCACCACGTCGACGCCGGAGCCGGCGGGAAAACCCATGATCAGCGTTACGGGCTGTTGCGGCCAATCGGCCTGCGCATGCGCCACGGGCGCGATCGACGCGCACAATGCAGCGGCCGTCAGCAGCGCGCGCAGGTGCCGGCTCGGGAAGTGGAAAGGGGGCATGGCTGTGGTCCTCGGTTCGGGCGGTGCAGGCCCGGATTCTGGCGCGATGCTCATACCTGCTTCGGCATGTGCTTATGCGCGACACACCTCCGGCGCGCCGGCTCTCCATAATCGCCCCATGGTTCGTCCCACACAACATATTCATCCCCAGCGCGAACCGGTGGCGGTGCGCGCCGCGGCCACCGTGCTGCTTCTGCGCGATACCGCGGCCGGCATCGAGGTGCTGATGACGCGCCGCTCGGCCACTGCCAGCTTCGCGCCCGGCGCCTACGTCTTCCCCGGCGGCCACATCGACGCGGCCGACGAGGTCGCCGCGCGCACGGCCGCGCGCCGC
>NZ_JBZAYE010000217.1:0-10661 GCF_058244205.1 Variovorax sp. 20P10.2.4 | reverse complement strand
CCGCGCAGCACCGAGGGCACCGACAGCCGGCCGCTGTTGACCAGCGTGCGCGCGAAGGCGTGCCGCCGCGTCAGCGCCAGCACCGCGTCGCGGAACAGCCGGCTGACCTCGCTCTTGGGCGTGATGAAGTCGGTGGCGCGGGTGGAGTTGCGGATGTTCTCGTCGGCCGCGTACTCGCGCTCGCCGGCATAGCTGTCGAGCAGCGCATCGGGCGCCTCGCCGCGCACCACGGCGGCCAGCTTCCAGGCCAGGTTGTCGGCGTCCTGCACGCCCGAGTTGGCGCCGCGCGCGCCGAACGGCGACACGCCGTGCGCCGAGTCGCCCGCGAACAGCACGCGGCCGTGGCGGAAGCTGTCCATGCGCTGGCAGGCGAAGGTGTAGACGCTGGCCCAGCCGATCTCGAACTGCACGCCCGCATGGCCGATGCTGTCGAGCAGCGCGCGCACGCGCGGCACGATGCGCTCGGGCTTGCGCTCCTCCACCGGGTCGGCCTCCCAGCCGAGCTGGAAGTCGATGCGCCACATGCCGTCGGCCTGCTTGTGCAGCAGCACGCTCTGGCCCGGATGGAAGGGCGGGTCGAACCAGAAGCGGCGCTCGGTCGGCAGCTGCGCGTCCATCGTGATGTCGGCGATCAGGAAGCGGTCGCGGAACACGCGGCCCTTCGATTCCTGGCCCAGCAGCTGACGCAGGTTCGAGCGCGAGCCGTCGCAGGCGCTCACGTAGTCGGCGGCCAGGCGGTACTCGCCCTCTGGCGTTTCCACGGTCAGCGTCGCGCCCTCGGCGTCCTGCGCGATGCCGGTGACCTTGTTGTTCCAGCGGATGTCGATCAGCGGCAGCTGCGCCGCGCGCTCGGCCAGGTAGCCCTCGACGTAGTACTGCTGCAGGTTGATGAAGGCCGGGCGCTCGTGGCCGGGCTCGGGCAGCAGGTCGAAGCGGTAGACCTGCTCGTCGTGGAAGTAGACCTTGCCGATGTTCCACGACACGCCCTTGTCGACCATGCGGTCGCCGCAGCCCAGCCGGTCGAAGACCTCGAGCGTGCGCTTGGCGAAGCAGATCGCGCGCGATCCGGTCGACAGCGTGTTGTCGTTGTCGAGCAGCACCACCGGCACCTGGCGCAGCGCGAGGTCGATGGCCAGCGCCAGGCCCACGGGGCCGGCGCCGACCACCACCACCGGGTGGCGCGCGGGCGGGGCCGCGTCCTGGTCGGGGTGGCGGCGGTAGTCGAAGCGCAGGCTCTGGTAGTCGACCTGCGCGGCTTCGGTGGCGAGTGCGTTCACGTCCGTTGTCTCCGTCTCTTCTGTCCTGCCGCTCCCTCGGCGGGGAGGGAGCGCCCGTCTCAGCCTTCGAGCGCCTTCCACATCTCCACGTCGCGCTCGGCCGTCCACACGCGCGGGTCGACATGGCCCGAGGCCTCGTCGTAGGCGCGGCTCACGTCGAAGGGCATGCAGTGGTCGAAGATCACCCACTGGCTGTACTTGGGCTTGAGCTTCTCGTAGGTGTCCTTGTAGACCGCGTTCAGGTCGCGCCCGGCCTTCACGCCTTCCTGCACGCTGGCGTAGACGTCGGCGATGAAGTCGCGCGTACCCGTCAGGCCCTCGGCCACGGCCTCGGGCGTGGTCAGCGCGGCGCCGCGGCCCGGCACCAGCGCGGCGGGCTTGAGGGCGGCGACGTTATCCAGCGTCTGCGGCCAGTCCTTGAAATAGGCGTCGCCGGCGTACGGCGTGGCGCCGAACTCGACCAGGTCGCCCGAGAGCAGCGCGCGTTCCTGCGGCAGCCAGACCACGGTGTCGCCCTTGGTGTGGCCGCGGCCGAGCTGCAGCAGCTGCACCTCGAGCTTGCCGAGCCACAGGGTCATCTTGCCGGTGAAGGTCATGGTGGGCCAGGTCAGGCCCGGCGGCACGGTCTCGACGTTCTGGAACAGGCGCGGGAAGCGGCCGATCTCGCTGGCCTTGTCCTGCTCGCCGCGCTCGACGATCAGGTCGCGCGTGTCCTGGCTGGCCAGGATGTGCTCGGCACCGTAGCCGGCCGCGCCCAGCACGCGCACCGCGTGGTAGTGCGTGAGCACCACGTACTTGATCGGCTTGTCGGTCACTTCGCGGATGCGGCGCACCACGTCGGCCGCCATCGCGGGCGTGGCCTGGGTGTCGGCCACCAGCACGCAGTCGTCGCCGATCACGATGCCGGTGTTCGGGTCGCCCTCGGCGGTGTAGGCCCAGGCGTGTTCCGAGATCTGGCTGAAGGTGACCTTCTTCTCTTCCATGTCGGCCTGGCTGGCGAATTTCTTGGCTTGGCTCATCGTGTGTCTCCGGTGGAGTGTTCGGGGGTGGGGTGGCGGGTGGTTGAAATTCGTTTAGGGCGAACGAATTTGCAGTTAACGAATTTGCGCGAGTGTAAGCCGCGAATCGCTTCATGTCTAATCCCCACTCCATGAACGAAGCACAACCTGACGCCGACCGCGCCCAGCGCGGCATCCAGAGCATCGAGGTCGGCGGCCAGCTGCTGCGCGCGCTGGTGCACCACGGCCGGCCGATGGCGCTCAAGGACCTGGCGCGCGAGGCCGACATGACGCCCGCCAAGGCCCATCCCTACATGGTGAGCTTCGGCCGGCTGGGGCTGATCGAGCAGGACCGCGCGAGCGGCCACTATCTGCTCGGCCCGCTGGCGCTGCAACTGGGCCTGATCAGCCTGCAGCAGGCCGACCCGGTGCACATCGCGACCCCGGCCATCGCCCAGCTCGCGCAGCAGACCGGCCACACCATCGCGCTGGCGGTCTGGGGCGCGCGCGGCGCGACCATCGTGCGCACCGCCGAATCGCCCTCGCCGGTGCACGTCAACATGCGCCACGGCACGGTGTTCTCGCTGACCAACACGGCCTCGGGCCGGGTGTTCGCGGCCTACCTCGATGCCGAGCGCGTGCGCGAACTGCTCGAGGCCGAGCGCCTGCGCCAGAAGCAGCGCAAGGCCGAGCCCGCGCCGCCGGCCGGCATGCCGCCGGTGCAGCCGCTGCCCTCGTGGGCCGATTTCGAGCGCCAGCTGCAGGAGGTGCGCGCGCACGGCATCAGCCGCTCCGACGGCGAGGTGATCGAGGGCGTGAGCGCCATGGCCGCGCCGGTGTTCGACCACACGGGCGCGATCGTGCTCGCGATCACCGCCATCGGCCCGGCCGGCATCTTCGACACGACATGGGACGGCGCCATCGGCACCGCGCTCAAGGGCTGCGCGGACGCGGTGTCGCAGCGGCTGGGGGCGAGCCGCCGATGAACGCGTCGCACGCCATGGCCACGGGCCTCCAGGCCCTCTCGCTGTCCGTCTCCCTCGCCTTCGCCGGCGCTGCCGCAGCGGCCGACGACGGCCCCTGGCCCACCGCCGGCTGGACCGTCGCCACGCCCGCCTCGCAGGGCATGGACCCGGCCGAACTCGCGCGGCTGGTCGAGCTCGGCGCCACCCACCAGCTCGACAGCCTGCTGGTGGTGCGCCACGGCCGCATCGTGGTGGAGGCCTACTACGCGCCGTTCCGCCCCGGCCTGCGCCACGCGGTCAACTCGGTCACCAAGGCCGTGGTCGGCACGCTCGCGGGCATCGCGATCGAGGACGGCCGGCTGCGCCTCGACGACCCGGTGTTCGACAACGCCACCGATCCCCAACGCGGCGCGGTCACGGTCGCGCACCTGCTCGACATGACCTCGGGCATCGACTGGACCGAGCCGCTCAACGACCGCGGCAAGCCGGTCTCGCTGATCGAGATGGAGCGTGCGCGCGACTGGGTTGCCTACGTGCGCGGCCGCCCGATGGCGCAGGCGCCCGGCGCCGGCTTCAACTACAACAGCGGCAACTCGCAGCTGCTGTCGGCCCTGCTCGCGCGGCGCACCGGCGGCGACCTGCAGGCCTACGCCACCGAGCGCCTGTTCAAGCCGCTGGGCATCGCCGATCTGCGCTGGCGCCAGGACCCCCAGGGGGTGCCCGTCGGCGGCTTCGGCCTGGCGCTGCAGCCGCGCGACATGGCGAAGATCGGCCAGCTCTACCTGCGCGGCGGCCGCTGGGAAGACCGCCAGCTGGTGCCGGCCGCCTGGGTCGCGAAGAACCTCGCGGCCACGGTCGAGATGAAGGACCTCGGCACGCCGGGCTTCTTCTACGCCAACGGCTGGTGGACCCTGCCCGCGCGCCGCATCTACATGGCCATGGGCCACAACGGCCAGGGCATCGTGGTGCTGCCCGAGGCCGACGCGGTGGCGGTGTTCACGAGCACGCGCGCGGCGCCGGTGCCTCTGCTGATCGAGCGCATCCTGCGGTCGGTCAAGGCCGGCGGCGCCGTCGCCGACGATGCCGCGGCCCAGGCCGCGCTCGAGGCCGCGGTGGCGAGGGCCACGGCCGAGAAGCCCTCCGAGGTCGGCCCGGTGCCCGACGCGGCGCAGCGCCTCGCGGGCCGCACCTGGCGCTTCGGCACCAATCCGATCGGGCTGCGCAGCCTGCGGCTCGAGCTCGATCCCGCGAACCCGCGCTACGAGGTCGTGACCGCCGCGCGCCGCCCCGGCGGCGCCGACGAGCGCTTCACCGCGCCGATCGGCCTCGACGGCCTGTTCCGCACCAGCCCCGAGGGCGGCCCGATGCCGGTGGTCGCCACCCGGGGCCGCTGGAGCGATGCGCGCAGCTTCGACGTGGAGGCACGCATCCTCGGCGAACCGCTGCGCACCCGCTACCTGCTGCGGCTGCGCGAAGATGGCGCCGAGGGCATCGACCTCGTCTTTTCCAACTCCTATGGCTTCCAGGCCGAGATGCGCGGGGAGACCGCGCCATGACAATGAATTCTTCCTTCGCCAGGCTGTGGCTCTGGATCTTCGGCATCGGTTACGCCGTGTTCGTCGGGCTGCTGCTGCAGACCCTCTTCACGCCCGCGCCCTATGGCGACCTCGCGCGCATCGGGCGCATCTCCGACCACGACTTCGGCTGGCGCATCGACCCGCCGCGGGTCGACCCGGCGCTGCTGCGCGGCACGCCGGTCGCACAGGCCGACATCCTGGTCGTCGGCGACAGCTTCTCGGCCACGCACCGCTGGCAGTCGCAGCTTGCCAAGGCCGGCTACAGCGTCGCCACCACCTACTGGCAGGACATCGACGAGACGCTGTGCGACGACTTCGACCACTGGCTCGAAGCCGGCGGCTTTCGCGGCAAGCTGGTGATCATCGAGAGCGTGGAGCGGATCGTCGATTTCCGCCTCGAGCGCTCGCGGGACTGCCGGCAGATGAAGAAGCCGCTGGTCGCCAAGCCCGAGGTGCCGTCGCCGCCGCTCGACCACGTGCCGGGCTTCGCGCTCAACTGGGAGGGCCAGATCTACGCCGGCTTCCTCACGCAGCGCTGCACGCGCGCGGCCATCGCCGGCAAGAAGCGCAGCGGCTGCGACCAGCAGACGCATGCGCGCGCCGTGGCCGACGGCTGCGCGCTGTTCAGCAATCGGCGCTGCGAGATGGCGCTGTTCCTGGCCCAGGACGAGGCCAGCCGCGAACTCACGGCCGCGCATGCGGCGCAGCTGCAGGCCTTCGGCCAGGCCCGGGGCACGGTGCCGATTCTCTGGATGATGGTGCCCGACAAGACCACCACCTACCTCAAGCCCGCGCATTCGCGGGACTTCGTGAAGGCCTTCGGCGACGCCGGGCTCGGTCCCGACCTGTTCGCGTTCGCGCAGCAGCAGAAGACCGCGATGCGCGACTTCTACATGCCCAACGACACCCACATCTCGATGCAGGGGCAACTGGTGCTGGGCGACCGCATGGTGCAGGCAGTGAAGGAGAAGCTGGCCGCGCCGGCAGCACCGCGCGGGGGCTGAGTCCGCGAGGCCGTTCAGCCCTTGCGGCCGCCGAACAGCACCAGCACCCCGCCCACCACGATCGCCGCGACGCCGGCCCAGGCCGGGAAGTTGACGGTCTGCTTCTCCTTGACCGACAGCTCGATCGGCCCGAGCTTGGCCTGGTGCGTCTCGCGCGTGAAGCTGAAGCCGCCGAGGCCCAGCCCGGCGATGCCGGCGACGATCAGGATGATGCCGACGATGCGGGTGGCGTTCATGGTGCGTGTCTCCGTCCGTGGGCCGATGCGGGGTGCCGCGGCTGGCGGCAGCTTACTACCGCGGCTGCTGCTGTTGCTGCTGGTCCACCCACTGCACGATCTCGGCGATCGCCGCGTCGCTGGCCGCGGCCAGCGCCTTCACGCCGCCCGGTGCATCGGCGCTCGGCGCGGGCCGGCGCACGGTGATCAGCTTCTGGCCCATCACGCGGTCGCCGCCGGTGCCGCTGCGCACGAGCGTGACGCGCAGCCGCACCAGGCCCACGCTCGCGCCGGGCGAATCGAAGTAGTGGCTGAACTCGTCGAGCGACAGGCGCAGCGTGTCGGGCACGCGGCCCTCGGCGCGCGCGATGGTCGCGCTCTCCTCGGGGCCGAGCACGGTGCGGCGCTCGGCCAGCGTGTCGCGCAGCCGCTGGCGCAGCAGCTGCGCGGGCGACAGGCTCCAGCGCGACTGGCCGTAGGGCTTGAGTTCGTTGGCGTCGGCATAGCCGAGCCGGTAGAGGATCTGCGTGCCGTCGAGCCGCGGATTGGCCTCGATCTCGGGCAGCGCGATCATGGCCTGCGCCGCCGGCGCGCTGCTCGCCTGCTGCGCCGCCATCGGTCCGGGACCGAAGTCGTAGAGCGTGGCGCGCTGGGGCTTGTCGGGCAGCGCGCCGCAGCCGGCCAGCAGCAGCGCGAGGCCAAGGCCGAGAGCGAGAAGGGGATGCGTGGCGTTCTTCATGGTCGTTGTCCTGCCATCGTGGATGCCGCGGCCTCAGGGCCTGGCGCCGTTGCCGCTCGCGGCCGGCGGCGTGAAGCCCGGCTCGCCCGGTCCGGCCGCCGCGCCGCCGTTGCCGAACAGCAGCGATTGCGGGTTGTCGTTGATGCTGTCGGCCGCGCGGCCCAGCCGGCGCACCGCGTGCGAGGTGTCGTCGGCCACGCGGTTCACGCGCGGCAGCGTGGCGGCGTTGAAGGAGTCGACCGCCTGCGCCAGCGCCTTGGTGCCGTCGCCCAGCCGCTGCACCGGACCGTCGGGCGCGTTGAGCCGGGTCACGGTGCCGTTGAAGTTGTTCGCCACGCGCGAGACGTCGCCCGCGGCCTTCTTCACCGAATCGAGCGTGTCGGGCAGCCGTTGCAGCACGGGGGCGACGCCGGTCTTCACGGTGCCGTCGAGGCGCAGCATCAGCTGGTTGGCGCTCGAGGTCGCGGCCGCGATGTTCTCGAGCGCGTCGGCCACGCGCTTCTGGTTGTCGTCGTTGAGCAGGCGGTTGGCGCGCTTCGTCACTTCCTCGACCTGGTTGATGATCGCCTCGCCGCGGTCCTGCAGCTGGGCCAGCATCGAGGGCTTGAGCGGGATGCGCGGCGGATCGCCGTTGTCGGGCTTGAGCGCCACGTTCGATTCGCCCTTGTCGTCCAGCGCGATGAAGGCCAGGCCGGTCACGCCCTGGTAGCTCAGCGTGGCGAAGCTCGAGGTGGTCAGCGGCACGCGCTCGTCGACCGTGATGCGCACGCGCACGTTGCCCTTCACCTTGGGGTCGAAGTCGATCAGCGTCACCTTGCCGACCGCGATGCCGCGGTAGCGCACCATCGCCTGCGGCTGCAGGCCGCTGACCGCGTCGCGCGTGGAGAGCTCGTAGATGTTGCGCACGGTGTTGTCGCGCGTGAACCAGACCACCAGCCCGACGAGCACGGCGAGCAGGCCGAGCACGAAGGCACCGGCGGCGAGGGCATGGGCTTTGTTTTCCATGGACTACCTTTCGGCGCCGCCGGCCTCGGGCCGCGGCGCATGTCGTTCGGGGGCGGGTCGGTCGTGCAGCGCCTCCAGGGCGCGTTGGCCGCGCCCACCGAGAAAGTACTCGTGGATGAAGGGATGCGGGTAGGCGATCACCTCGCGCGCGGTGCCGCTGGCGATGACCTTCTGGTCGGCCAGCACCGCGATGCGGGTGCTCAGGTCGAACAGCGTGTCGAGGTCGTGCGTGACCATCACCACCGTGAGGCCGAGCTCGCGGTGCAGCCCGCGCAGCAGGTCGCAGAAGCTGTCGGAGGCCTCGGGGTCGAGGCCGGCCGTGGGTTCGTCGAGCAGCAGCAGCGGCGGGTCCATGATCAGCGCGCGCGCCAGCGCCACGCGCTTGATCATGCCGCCCGACAGGTCGGCCGGGCTGCGGTTCGCATGGCGCGGCTCCAGGCCCACCATCTGCAGCTTGACCAGCGCCGCGTTGCGGATCAGCTCGTCGGGCAGCAGCTTGAGCTCGCGCAGCGGAAAGGCGATGTTCTCGAGCACGCTGAAGGCCGAGAACAGCGCGCCGTGCTGGAACAGCATGCCGACGTTGGCCGCGCCCGCCGCGCTGAGTTCGCCGGGCGCCTGGCCCAGCACCTCGACCGTGCCCTTCGAGGGCTTCTCGAGCCCGAGGATCTGGCGCAGCAGCACCGTCTTGCCGGTGCCCGAGCCGCCGACCAGCGACAGCACCTCGCCGCGCTCGATGCGCAGGTCGAGGTCACGGTGCACCACCTGCTCGCCGTCGGTGTTCTTGAACACGGTCCACAGGCGGCGGATGTCGACCACGGTCTCGGGCGCGGCGGAAGAGGGCGTGGCCTGCGTGTTCATCCGCGGAACCCGATGCCCTTGAACAGCACGGCGAACAGCGCGTCGACCAGGATCACCGCGGTGATCGAGGTCACGACCGACGAGGTGGTGCCGCGCCCCAGGCTCTCGGTGTTGGGCTTGACCTTCATGCCGAAGTAGCAGCCGATCAGCGCGATCAGGATGCCGAACACTGCCGACTTGGCGGTGGCCAGCCAGAGGTTGGCGATCGGCACCGCGCGCGGCAGCGCCGAGAGGAAATAGGCCGGCGAGATGTCGAGCGCCGCGTCGGCCGCGAGCATGCCGCCCAAGAGCGCCGCCATCGAGGTCCACAGGCTGATCAGCGGCATCGCGATGGCGAGTGCCAGCACGCGCGGCATCACCAGCCGGAAGCCGTGCGGGATGCCCATCACGCGCATCGCGTCGAGCTCCTCGGTCACGCGCATCACGCCGATCTGCGCCGTGATCGCCGAGCCCGAGCGGCCCGCGATCAGCACCGCCGCCAGCACCGGCCCGAGCTCGCGCACCAGCGACAGGCCGAGGATGTTGACCACGAAGGTCTCGGCGCCGTACTGGCGCAGCTGCTGCGAGATCAGGTAGGCCAGCACCACGCCGATCAGCAGCCCGACCAGCGCCGTGATGTGCAGCGCCGTCGCGCCGAACTGGTAGAGGTGGCCCGAGAAGTCGCGCCAGGGCCCGCGGTGCGGTGCCGCCAGCAGCCGGCCGACGTCGATCGTGAGCTGGCCGATCAGGCCGACGAAGTCGCGCGTCACGCCCATCGCGCGCGGGCCGTTGTGCGAGAAGTCGCGCAGCCGCTCGACCAGCGTCTTCGGCGGTTCCTCGGGCGTGCCTACGGTGTATTGCGCCACCTGGTCGAGCACCGCCTTGTGCTGCGGCGCCAGCTCGAGCGTGGCGGGCCAGTCGTGGCGCCAGCGCTCCCACAGCAGTTGCGCGCCGATGTGGTCGAGCTGCGCGATCGGGCGCAGGTCCCAGGCCGCGTCGTCCTGCTTCGGCAGCGCGTCCAGGCTCTTCGCGAGCGCCTGCCAGTCGGAGGCCGAGGACATCGCCAGCGTGGTCCAGCGGCCGCTTGCCACGATCCAGCGCTTGCCGTCCTGTTCGCGCGACTCGATGCGGGGTGTCGCGGCGACGTCGGCTGCAGCGGGGCTGTCGGCAGGCGGCGTGGTGGAGGGCATGGTCCGGGGGAGCGGGTGGGAAGAGGAGGAGGAAGAAGGCGGAAAGAGGCGCGGGACGAACCAAAGGTTTCAAAATGCAGCGCGCATCGTAACCGTAGGCCCCGGGGCGCCATGTGCGACCGAACCCTCGATTACGTAGGGAAGCACGCCGTTTTTCCTGAGGCCTTTCTTAACTTTTCGTGAGACCGATCGGGGCGCGCAGCGGGTCATCCGTACCTTCTCAGCTCCAGGCGCGGGTCAGCGCATCCCAGGCACTCGCGATCACCGGCTCGTTGCGCCGCGCCGCCAGCGACACGAAGCGCAGCGCGCAGTCGAGCTGCACCCGGTCGGCCAGCACCAGGCCGTGGGCCTGGCTCTCGCGGATCGCGATCGAGTCGCGCAGCAGGCTCAGGCCCACGCCCGACTTCAGCAGGTCGAGCATCGAGGCCTCCTGGTCGACCAGCGCCACGCGGCGCGGCGCCAGCCCCAGCGGCCCGAACACGCGCTCGAGCAGCCGGTGGTGCGCCGACTCGGGCGGCGTCCCGAGCCAGGGCAGCGCCGCCAGTGCCTTCCAGTCGCGCCCCGTCACCTGCGGCCCCCAGCCAGCCGGCGCCACCACGCGGTAGGTGAAGCGCGTGAGGGTGCGCGCGGCCAGCGCGGCATCGCCGCCGGCCGCATCGCCTTCCGCATCGAGATGGAAGCCCACGTCGAGTTCGCCGCGCAGCACCTGTGCCAGCACCGTGCCGCTCATGCCGTGGCGCAGCTCGGTCTCGATCTGCGGCGCCGACTCGACCAGCTCGCGCAGGAACATGCCCAGGCGCGTGAATTCGGGATCGAGGATGGTGCCGATGCGCAGCGCGCCGCGCACCGTCGAC
>NZ_JBZAYE010000216.1:0-10668 GCF_058244205.1 Variovorax sp. 20P10.2.4 | reverse complement strand
GGATCACGCCCAGCAGGCCCAGGATGCCGGCCGTGAGGCCGAGCACGCGCGGCGAGGTCAGCAGCTGGTCGACGATCTGGCGGCCCACGTCGTCCTCGCGGCCCACGCGCGAGATCACCATCGCCGCGGCGACCGAGATCAGCAGGCCCGGCACCTGCGCCACCAGCGCGTCGCCGACCGCGAGCAGCACGTAGGTGTCGGCCGCCTTGCCTGCGGAGAGGCCGTGCTGCAGCACGCCGATGGCGAAGCCGCCGACGATGCTGATCACCAGGATCAGGATGCCGGCGATGGCATCGCCGCGCACGAACTTGGAGGCACCATCCATCGAGCCGAAGAAGTTCGCTTCCTCCGACACCTCGGCGCGGCGGCGGCGGGCCTCCTTCTCGTCGATCACGCCGGCGTTGAGGTCGGCGTCGACCGCCATCTGCTTGCCGGGCATGGCGTCGAGCGTGAAGCGCGCCGACACCTCGGCGATGCGCTCGGCGCCCTTGGTGACCACCACGAAGTTGATCACCACCAGGATCGCGAACACGATCAGGCCGACCGCGAAGTTGCCGCCGATCAGGAAGTGGCCGAAGGATTCGATCACCGCGCCCGCGGCGCCCGGGCCGGTGTGGCCCTCGAGCAGCACCACGCGCGTGGAGGCCACGTTGAGCGACAGCCGCATCAGCGTGGTCAAGAGCAGCACCGAGGGAAAGGCCGCGAAGTCGAGCGGGCGCACCATGTAGGCCGCCACCATCATCACCATCAGCGCGACCGCGATGTTGAGCGTGAAGAAGCCGTCGAGCAGCCAGGGCGGGATCGGCAGCACCATCAGCGCGAGGATGGCCACCACCAGCAGCGGCGCGGCCGCGCGCTGGAACATGCCGCCGCGCTCGCCGAGCCACTGGCGCAGGGCGAGCGGGTTCATGGGCGCACTCCGGTGACCGTTTCGGCGGCGGTGGTTGCCGCCGGCTTGCGGTGCGGATCGAGCTCGGGCGCGACGTAGGGATCGGGCACGCCCTGCGGCATCGGGCCCTCGCCGCGCAGCGCGGCCTTCAGGCGGTAGACATAGGCCAGCACCTGGGCCACGGCGGTGAACAGGCTCGAGGGAATGGGCTGGTCGATCTCGGCATGGGCGAACAGCGCGCGCGCGAGCATCGGCGACTGCACCACCGGGATGCCGTTGGCATTGGCGATCTCGCGGATCTTCATCGCGAGCAGGTCGGCGCCCTTGGCCACCACCTGCGGCGCGTTCATGGTGGCCTCGTCGTAGCGCAGCGCCACCGCGTAGTGGGTCGGGTTCATCAGCACGAAGTCGGCGCGCGGCACGGCCGTGATGCTGGCGCGCTGCGAGATCGCGCGCGCCGCGCTGCGCTGGCGGCCCTTGGTATGCGGGTCACCGTCGGATTCCTTGTGCTCCTGCTTGAGCTCCTGGTGCGACATCTTGAGCTTCGACAGATGGAAGAAGCGCTGCAGCGGCACGTCGATCACCGCGGTGGCGAACACCACCAGCAGCAGCAGGCCCACGCCGGTGGCGAGCCAGTCGCCGAGCGCGCGCAGCGCCGAGGGCGAGGGCTGCAGCACCACGCGCACCACCTCGCCGATCGAGCCGGCCACGTAGTACCAGCCGATGGCGCCGAGGATGGCCGACAGCAGCACCAGCTTGGTCACCTGCGCGACCTGCTGGCGGCTGAACAGGTTGCCCAGGCCCTTGAACGGGCTCAGGCGCGAGAGGTCGGGCGTGATCGCCTTGGTGCTCGAGACCCAGCCGCCGACCGCGAGGCTGCCCGCGACCGCCGCGCTCAGCACGATGGCCGCGAACACCACGCAGGCCACCAGGCCCAGGCCGGCGAAGGTCGACAGCCGCGACAGCATGTCGGCCGGGTCCTGCACGCTGGCCGCGTTGAAGACCAGTGCCTGCGCGAGCGTGGCGCGCAGCTGCTCGAAGGCGGTGGGCGCCAGCAGCAGCAGCGCGACCGCGCCGGTGCCCATCACCGCGAGGTGCGACAGGTCCTTCGAGCGCGGCACCTGGCCGTCGCGGCGCGCCTGGTCGATCTTGCGCTGCGAGGCGGGGAGCTGGCGGTCCTGGCTGTTCGATTCCATGGCGGTGGCGCTCGCTCAGGGCTGGGCGCGGCCCGGGGTGGCGGCGGGCGCCGCACCGGCGGGCGCGGCCGGCGCATCGGCGCCCTCGGGCTTCTTCTGTTCCTTGGCGAGCTCGGTGGCGATGGCCTTGACCGCGTCGTTGCCCTCCAGGCGCGCGTTGCCGAACAGGCGCGACTCGGCGTCGCGCGTCAGCACCACGATGCTGATGCGGCGGTTCAGCGGCGCCAGCGCGTTCTTCTTGTCGAGCAGGTCGCTGGCGGCCAGGCCGACCACGCGCACCAGCTTGTCGTCGGGCATGCCGGCAGCCACCAGCTCGCGCCGCGAGGCATTGGCGCGGTCGGCCGACAGCTCCCAGTTGCCGTAGCCGCGGTCGCCGTTGCCGTAGGGCGCGGCGTCGGTGTGGCCGGCCAGGCTCACGCGGTTCTCGATGTCGTTGAGCGCGCTGCCCACCGCGCGCAGGATGTCGTGCATGTAGGGCTTCACGATCGCGCTGCCGGTGTCGAACATCGGGCGGTTCTGCGCGTCGACGATCTGGATCTCGAGGCCGTCGGAGGTCACCTCGAGCTTGATCTGCGAGCGGAACTCGCGCAGCTTGGGGTTGGCGTTGATCATCTCCTCGATGCGCGCGCGCAGGGCGGCCATGCGGCGCGCGTCCTGGCGCGCCTGCTCGAGCTTGAGGCTGTTGTCCTGGCCGATCTTCTTCGGGTCCATGGTGCTGCCGTCGGTGCGGCGCACCTCGCCGGTGGTGCGCGTGAGGTCGCGCCCGCCGCCGGGCACCACGCTCGAGGCGCTGCCCGCGCCCGAGCCGCCGGCCATCTCGACCTTCATCGGCGAGTTGAAGTAGGAGGCGATGCCCTGCAGGTCGCCCTTGGCGGTCGAGCCCAGCAGCCACATCAGGAGGAAGAAGGCCATCATGGCCGTCACGAAGTCGGCGTAGGCGATCTTCCAGGCGCCGCCGTGGTGCGCATGCGTGGTCTTCTTCACCCGCTTGATGATGATCGGCTGGAGCTTGCGGGTCCCGGGCGTGGTGGCCATGGCGTTGCCTCTTGCGCTGGGCGCTCTACTTCTTCTTCACGTGGCTCTCGAGCTCGACGAAGCTCGGCCGGTCGGTCGAGAACAGCACCTTGCGGCCGAACTCGATCGCGGTCGTGGGGTTGTAGCCCTGCATGCTGGCCAGCAGGGTGGTCTTGATGCACTGCAGTTCCTTGGTGCCTTCCTCGGCCTTCTGCTCGAGCAGGCCGCCCAGCGGCTCGACGATGGCGTAGGCCAGCAGGATGCCCAGGAAGGTGCCGACCAGCGCCGAGCCGATCATGGCGCCGAGCACCGCCGGCGGCTGGCCGACCGAGCCCATGGTGTTCACCACGCCCAGCACCGCGGCCACGATGCCGAAGGCCGGCAGGCCGCCGGCCAGCCGCGCGATGGCCGCCACGGGTGCGTGCGATTCCTGGTGGTGGGTCTCGATCTCGCTGTCCATCAGCGACTCGATCTCGTGGCTGTTGAGGTTGCCCGAGGCCATCATGCGCAGGTAGTCGGTGGTGAACTCGACCACGTGGTGGTCCTTGGCCACGTTCGGGTGCTTCTGGAACAGCGGCGAATCCTGCGGCGCCTCGATGTCCTTCTCGATCGACATCAGGCCTTCCTTGCGCGCCTTCTGCAGGATGTCGTAGAGCAGCGCCATCAGCTCGAGGTAGCGCGCCTTGGTGTACTTGGAACCCTTGAGCGCGGTCGGCAGCGCCTTCAGCGTGGCCATCAGCACCTTGCGCTGGTTGTTCACCACGAAGGCGCCGAGCGCGCCGCCGCCGATCACCATCAGCTCGATCGGCAGCGCATGCAGCACCACCCCGATGTTGCCGCCATGGATGATGTAGCCGCCGAAGATGCAGCCCAGCGCGACGAGGTAACCGAGGATGACGGACATGGGGCGATACGAGTTCCTGGAGCCCCTATTGGGCCTCGGAGCCGCCGCCCGCATTCCATGAAAAAAGGGCCCTGCAGGGGCCCTTATCTTCTGTTTGCCGCGCTCACTGCAGCTGGATGCCGCCCGCGCCCGCACCCTTGCCGGCGCGCGCCGGCGGTTCGCACAGGCCGCAGACGAAGTGCTGCGCGTTCTCGTAGGGCTCGGTCACGAAGTGGCCGCCGCAGCGCGAGCAGGGCGTCATGGCGAGCATCTGGTTCTCCATGAAGCGCACCAGCCGCCAGGCGCGCGTGATCGACAGCTGCGGCTCCAGGCCGCAGGCACCGGTCTGCTCGGTGTACAGGCCGTAGGCCTTGATCAGCGCGTCGACCGGCTCGAGCTCGCTGGTCTTGTGGAGGTAGGTGTAGATGTTGTGGAACAGCGAGGCGTGGATGTTCGGCTGCCAGGTCAGGAACCAGTCGGTCGAGAAGGGCAGCTGGCCCTTCGACGGCGACTTGCCCGCGACTTCCTTGTAGAGGCGCAGCAGCCGCTCGTACGACAGCTCGGTCTCGCTCTCCAGCACCTGCAGGCGGGCGCCCATCTCGATCAGATGGACCGCGCGCTCGATCTGCCGGGACTCGCCCAGCACGCTCTTCGGATTGGCCATGCCTTGTCAGCTCGCGAACGCGCGGCGCCTCAGTACGAGGTTTCCGCGAAGCGGCTCGACATGACGATGTTGGCGTGCAGCTTCAGCGTCTCGTCGTTGGCCGTGCGGGTGCGCACGTTGTGGTTGGTGAGCAGTCCCCAGACCATGTCGTCGGTCGCGCGGAAGCGGCACAGCAGCATGTTGCTGGAGGCCAGCTTCATGATCTGCGCCGGCGACAGCGTGTCGATGAGGTCCGCGGATTCCTCGGAAATGCCCAGCCGGAACAGGGCCTGTGCCTTGTCTTCCCGGATGAGGCTCTGGGCCAGCATCAGGTAGGTGAGGTTGGCTTCCTTGATCTCGGCGAGCAACTGTTCATTGGTCATGAGTGCCTCCTCCTAGGCGGGCAAAAGTGCCCTTGTCGACCGTGTACTTTCAGTTTAATCACAAATGTCAGCTTCAGTAAACATTTGTTAAAAATGTACCTGAGTAGGCGGGTTCCTACAAAAAAACTTCGACCCGAAGGCAGCCGATGGTAAGCGCTTGCAACCATCGCGCCCCAAGAATGTGATTTTGTTGGCTGAAATGAATACTAAGGGATGCGCGATGAAAGACTTATTTCGACACTACTAGATAAATCTATCGAAAGCCAGACATCCATGGCTTCCGTCTCGCGCTTTACAAGCTGTTAACGAGTGTGACCTGTCGTGGTGCACAGACCACGAAATCCCGTGGGGGCGAAGTTGTCTTGCGTGGTGGGGAAGCTACGTGTTTCCGTGGGGGTAACACGCGGAACATGGTGGCCCCGGCAGCGCAATCGCTGTGGCACCCGTCTGCATCCGCTCGGAAATCTTGAGGGTGCGATCGCAAAAATAAATCGCTAAAGAGCCGGCCGGGACCCACCGAAAACCAGTGCAACGGGCCTTGCACCAGGGTTCGTCAGGCAGCCAGCGCTTCGCTGGCGCGACTTTGGCAGCGATGCCCGACTTATCAGTTTGAAGGAGCTCTCATGGCCTCGATCATCAACACCAACATCAGTTCGCTCACCGCGCAGCGCAACCTCTCGGGCAGCCAATCCTCGCTGGCCACCTCGATGCAGCGCCTGTCCTCGGGCCTGCGCATCAACAGCGCCAAGGACGACGCCGCCGGCCTCGCGATCTCCGAGCGCATGACGGCCCAGATCCGCGGCCTGACGCAAGCCGGCCGCAACGCCAACGACGGCATCTCGCTGGCGCAGACGGCCGAAGGCGCGCTGAGCACCATCGGCAACAACCTGCAGCGCATCCGCGAACTGGCCGTGCAGTCGCGCAACGCCACCAACTCGACCGAGGATCGCGCCTCGCTGCAGAAGGAAGTCACGCAGCTCAAGAGCGAAATCGACCGCGTCGCCAAGCAGACCTCGTTCAACGGCACCAAGCTGCTCGACGGCAGCTTCAACGCCCAGTCGTTCCAGGTCGGCGCCAACCAGGGCGAGACCATCTCGATCGACTCGATCGCCAACGCCAGCATCAACTCGCTGGGCAGCTGGAACAGCGTCGACACCTACTCGGCCACGGTGGCCGGCACGGCGCCCGCGGGCTTCGGCGGCATCACCGCCAACGCCTTCACGATCAACGGCGTGGGCATCGGCGCGGTCAATGCCGGCACCGACGCGGCCACGCAGGGCGCCAACGTGGCGGCCGCCATCAACAAGAAGTCCAGCGAGACCGGCGTGGTCGCGACGGCCGCCGCCAGCGGCGCCATCACGCTGACCTCGAGCGGCAGCAACGCCATCAACATCGGCGGCACGCTGACCAACACCGGCCTGACCGCCGGCCAGACGGCCGCGACCGTCACCGCCGCGGGCAGCGCGCAGACCGGCTTCAACAACCTGACGGTCGACACGGTGGACGGCGCCGACAACGCGATCCTCGCGATGGACGCCGCGCTGAAGGCCGTGAACTCCTCGCGCGCCGACCTCGGCGCGATCCAGAACCGCTTCGAATCGGTGGTCTCGAACCTCTCGACCTCGGCCGAGAACCTGACCGCTTCGCGCAGCCGCATCCAGGACGCCGACTTCGCGGCCGAAACCGCCAACCTGTCGCGCGCCCAGGTGCTGCAGCAGGCCGGCACGGCGATGGTGGCCCAGGCCAACCAGCTGCCGCAGACGGTGCTGTCGCTGCTGCGCGGCTAAGGCTGGAACAGGGGGCCGAAGGCCGGCCTCCTGCACGCTTCATCGCGGGGCGGCGAACGGACAATTCCGTTCGCCGCCCCGCGTTTTTTTCCGTGGGCGCAGGCGATTCCAGCATCGGAGAAACGACATGGCCACCATCACATCGACCGGCATCGGCAGCCAGCTCGACGTCGAATCCATCATCACGCAGCTGATGGCGATCGAGAAGAAGCCGCTGACCGCGCTGCAGGGCACGGCGTCCACGCTCGACAACAAGATCTCGGCCTTCGGCACGCTGAAGTCGCAACTCTCGGCGCTGTCCGACGCGGCCACCAAGCTGGCGGCCGCCGCGACCTGGAACGCGAAGACCGCCTCGAGCTCGAACGCCACCGCGCTGAGCGCGAGCGTGACCAAGGCCGGCGACGCCGTGGCCAGCAGCTTCACCATGCAGGTGTCGCAGCTCGCGCGGGCCCAGGCCGTGTCCTCGGGCGCGGTGGCCACGGGCACCGGCTTCGGCCTCGGCACGCTGAGCATCCAGCTCGGCGACTGGAACGACACCGACGCGGGCGGCCCGAACTTCGCGGCCGGCGACAAGCCGGCGATCGACATCAGCGTGAACGAGGGCGACAGCCTCTCGGCCATCGCGGCCAAGATCAACGCCGCCGGCGCGGGCGTCAGCGCCACCGTGCTCAAGGACCTCTCGGGCGAGCGGCTGATGCTGCGCTCGGGCGCCACCGGCGAGGCCGCGGGCTTTCGCGTCACCGCGGCGCCCGTGGGCTCGGGCGACGGCGCCGACCTCGGCCTGCTGGCCTTCGACGGCACGGGGCAGGGCATGGGGGCGAACCCCGTGCAGTACGCGCGCAATGCCGAGGCCACCATCAACGGCGTGGCGATCCGCTCGGACAGCAACGTGCTGGCCGACACCGTGCCGGGCCTGAGCCTCACGCTGTCGCAGGTGACGACGGCGCCGGTCGAGGTCGCCGTGGCCACCGACACCTCGGGCCTGCGCAGCACGATCCAGGCCTTCGTGACGGCCTACAACACGATGAACCAGACGCTGAACTCGGCCACCGCCTACGACGCGGCGAGCAAGACCGCGGCGCTGCTGCAGGGCGACTCCACCGCCGTGAGCCTGCAGAACGCGCTGCGCAGCCTGGTCGGCGCGCCCTCGGGCGGCGGTGCGATCCAGCGCCTGAGCGACCTCGGCATCACGGTCGCCAAGGACGGCGCGGGCAACCTCGCGCTCGACACCGCCAAGCTCGACACGGCGCTCAAGAACCCGGCCGCCGTGCAGCAGTTCTTCGCCGCGCCGCAGAACACCGTGGACTCCAGCGCCACCGGCTTCGCCACGCGGCTGTCGGCCTTCACCCAGGCGGCCGTGGCCACCGACGGCACGCTCGACACCCGCACCCAGTCGCTCAAGGCCCAGCGCAAGGACAACGACAAGAGCCAGGACAACCTCAACGACCGGCTGACCCTGACCGAGAAGCGGCTGCGCGCGCAGTACACGGCGCTGGACACCAAGATGGCCTCGCTGACCGCGCTCAACACCTACATCTCCCAGCAGGTGGCGCAGTGGAACAAGTCCACCAGCTGAGGCGCGCAATCGGGCGCGCGCGCCGGGCCCGCGGGCCTCAACTTCCGCACCGGAATGCCGATAAAGAAGGCATAGACACCGGAACAGGAAGCCGCACCATGTACACCTCGCCCGCAGCCCGCGCCGCCCAGGCCTACTCCAGAGTGGGCGCCGAATCGGGCGTGGACGCCTCGACGTCCCCGCACCGGCTCATCGAACTGCTGTTCGACGGCCTGCTGCAGTCGATCCACGCCGCCAGCGGCGCGCTGGCGCGCGGCGACATCGCGCTCAAGGGCCAGCAGATCATGCGGGCGGTGCGATTCCTCGAGGAGGGCCTCAAGGGTGGGCTCGACGAGGCCCGGGGTGGAGAACTCGCGGTTACACTCCGCGCGTTGTACGACTATTGCATCAACCGCCTGACGGTCGCCAACCTCCGCAACGACGGGGCGGCCCTGGCGGAAGTGGCCTCGCTGATCGCACCGGTCGCACAGAGCTGGAAACAGATCGGGCCCTCCCAGCCCGCGCAGGCCGCCTGAGGCGTCCTTGGAGTCCTTCATGCAAGAGCGACTGCTCGACTACTACAAAGCGATCGAAGCCGCGAGCAAGCAGATGCTCGAGGCCGCCCGCATGGAAGACTGGGAAGGCGTGGTGCGCTGCGAAGGCGCCTGCGCCGTGCTGATCGAGCAGTTGCGCTTCAAGGCCACCACCCTCGAGCTGCCGCGCACCGACCGCGCCGAGAAGACCCGCGTGATGCAGCGCATCCTGCGCAACGATGCCGAGATCCGGCTGCTGGCCGAGCCGTGGATCGCCGACCTCGACCACCTGTTCGATTCGCGGCTGCAGCTGATCCACTGAAGAAGAAGGACCGACACCGCCGGCAAGGCGGTGGCTCGGTCCGGCAAGACGGACGGGCAGGGCGCCCGTCGCCTCACACCTGCATGTTCATGATGTCGCTGTAGGCCTGCACCATGCGGTTGCGCACGTGCATCGTGGCCTGGAAGCCGATCTGCGCCTTCTGGATCGCGACCATGGTCTGCTCCAGGCTGACGTTCGGGTTCTCGAGCTGAACCTCGCGCTGCAGCGCGCCGGCCTGGTTCTGGGCCGCGCTCACCGACTGCAGTGCACCCGAGAGCGCCCCGGCGAAGCCGCCGCCGCTGCCCTCGGCGGCCGAGGGCGCGGTGCGCGCCGTGCGCGCGAAAGCCTGCGCCGGGGTGGGCGAAGTCAACGGTGCGAGTCGGAGGTCCATGGGCACCGATGCTACGGGCGCCCGGCCGCCCGCGATCGCGGGGAAATGGGCAGGAAAGCAGCCCTTTATCGGGCTTATGTGGGACGGGGCCGGCCCGAATAATCGCAGCGAGCACGAAGCGCCTTCCGCGCCGTGCGAACACCCGCACCGCCGAGCCCATGTCCACCGCCGTCGCCGAACTTCCCGCCGCCCAGCCCGCGTCCCTTGCCGCCCCGGCCTGGCAGGGCCGCCTCGCGTCGCTCGACCGGCGCCAGCGCCTGCGGCTGGCGATCGGCGCCGCGCTGCTGGTGGCGCTGGCCGTGGCCGCCATCGTGATGGGCCGCCAGGCCGACTGGCGCGTGCTCTACGCCAACCTCGGCGACAAGGACGGCGGCGCGATCGTCGCCCAGCTCGCCCAGATGAACGTGCCCTACAAGTACACCGAGGGCGGCGGTGCCGTGATGGTGCCGGCCGACAAGGTGCACGACGTGCGCCTGCGCCTGGCCTCGCTGGGCCTGCCCAAGGGCTCGGTGGCCGGCTTCGAGCTGATGGAGAACAACCGCTTCGGCATGACCCAGTTCCAGGAGAAGCTGAGCTTCCAGCGCGGCCTCGAGGGCGAGCTCACGCGCTCGATCCAGGGCCTGGCCTCGGTGCAGAGCGCGCGCGTGCACCTGGCGCTGCCGAACCAGAACGGCTTCTTCCGCGAGCAGCAGAAGCCCTCGGCCTCGGTGCTGCTGACCCTGCACCCGGGCCGCACGCTCGAGCGCAACCAGATCGCGGGCATCGTGCACCTGGTGGCTTCCAGCGTGCCCGAGCTCGCGCCCTCGGCCGTGAGCGTGGTCGACGACAGCGGCAAGCTGCTGTCGCAGACCGGCGATGGCGCTACCGGCGGCGCGGGTGCCGGCGAGGGCCAGCAGCTGCAATACGTGCAGCAGATCGAGCAGCAGTACATGCGCCGCATCCTCGACATCCTCGAGCCGGTGGTGGGGCGCCAGAACGTGAAGGCGCAGGTCACGGCCGACGTGGACTTCTCGCAGAGCGAGGCGACCATGGAGGAGCACCGCCCGAACCAGGCGGCCGAGGCCGGCGCCGT
>NZ_JBZAYE010000215.1:0-10687 GCF_058244205.1 Variovorax sp. 20P10.2.4 | reverse complement strand
CAAGAGCGAGGCCGCGCGCCACACCGCGCTGACCAACCTGTTCACCGGCCGGCCCGCGCGCGGCATCGTCAACCGCGTGATCCGCGAACTGGGCCCGATCGGCCCCGCGCCCGAATTCCCGCTCGCCACCTCGGCGATCGCGCCGCTGCGCGCCAAGGCCGAGGCCCAGGGCAGCGGCGACTTCTCGCCGCTGTGGTCGGGCCAGAACGCGAGCGGCTGCCGCGAACAGCCCACCGCCGAGATCACGCGCTCGCTGGCCGAAGGCTTCAAGGCCTCGGTGCGCTGACAGGACCTTCCGCTTTCTTCTTCCATCGACATGACCACGCTCCAACTGCCGCTCCAATTCCTCGAACAACCGACCGCCGTCGGCACGCGCGATCCCTGGCTGCTGGTGCTGATGCATGGCGTGGGCAGCAACGAGCAGGACCTGTTCGGCCTCGCGCGCCTGATGCCGCCGCAGTTCCACGTGCTGAGCCTGCGCGCGCCCTACGTGCTCACGCCGGGCTCCTATGCCTGGTTCGAGTTCGAGGTGCTGGCCGATGGCCAGCGCCGCATCGACGAGGACCAGGAGCGCGAGAGCCGCTTCCTGGTCGGCGAGATGCTGGCTTCGGCCTCGGCGCAACTGGGCATTCCGCCCGAGCGCGTGGTGGTCGGCGGCTTCAGCCAGGGCGGGATCATGGCGTTGTCGCTGCTGCTGACCAGGCCGGCGTCGATGCGCGCCGCGATGGTCTGGCACAGCCGGCTGCTGCCGCAGGTGCTGCCCCAGGTGGCCGCGCCCGAGGCCTTCGAAGGCAAGTCGCTGTGGGTGAGCCATGGCAGCGCCGACAACGTGATTCCGCCCGCGGCCGCGCAGGCCACGCGCGAACTGGCGCGCGGCCTGCCGCTCGCGCTCGCGGGCAGCGATTTCCCCGGCGGCCACGAGATCCGGCCGGCCGAGCTGCAGGGCACGCTGGCCTGGCTGCAGTCGCTCACGGCCGCGCACTGAGCGCCGAGCGCGCGCCCCGGAAACCGGTGGCGCCACCTGCGTGTCGAGGGCGGGGCTGAACTTCCGTGTGGCGAGGGCGTCACACGGGGTTACGAGGACCGGCGCGTTCCGGTCCTCTTGTTCGTGCAACATGACGGTTCGTCATCACGCACCGCACGCCACAGGAAAGACACGCCGACATGCCCGAGAACGACAACAACGAACTCCGTGCCGAACGCGACATGAGCACCGCGGGCGAGACCCGTGACTACGCACCGCGCCGCGAGCGCTCCATGCTGCCGTGGGCGCTGCTCGTGCTGGTGCTGCTGGTGGCCGGCTACTTCGGCTGGCGCTGGTACCAGCAGCAGCAACAGCCCGTGGCACCGCCGGTGGCCGCCACCACGCCCGAAGACGCACCGCCCGCGCCCGCGCCGGCCCCCGTGGCCTCGGGCCCGCAGAACCCGGTCGACGCGCTCGCGCCGCCCGATGCCGCGCTGCCCTCGCTGGCCGACTCCGACTCGCGCGTGCTGAAGGCGCTGGCCGAACTGCTCGGCGGCAAGAACGCCAACACCTTCCTGCGCCCCGACGGCGTGGTGCGGCGCTTCGTCGCCACGGTCGACAACCTCGCGCGCGAGCAGGCACCCGCGAGCGCCTGGCCGGTGCAGCCCACGGGCCAGCGCTTCATCACCGAGGGCCAGGGCGCCAACCAGACCATCGCGGCCAACAATGCGGCGCGCTACAACGGCTTCGTGCTGCTCGCCGAATCGGTCGACCCGGCCAAGGCCGCGGGCGTGTACGCGCGGCTCTATCCGCTGTTCCAGCAGGCCTATGAAGAGCTCGGCTATCCGGGCCGCTATTTCAACGACCGGTTGATCGCGGTCATCGACCACCTGCTGGCCGCGCCCGAGCCCAAGGGCCCGGTGCAGGTGCGGCTGGTCGAGGTCAAGGGCGACTATCCCTCGCAGCGCCCGTGGACGCGCTACGAGTACGTCGATCCCCAGCTCGAGTCGCTCAGCGCGGGCCAGAAGATCATGGTGCGCATGGGCCCGGAGAACGAGCGCAAGCTCAAGGCCAGCCTGCGCGCGCTGCGCCAGCAGATCGCCACCGGCGAGGTCGCGAAGAAGAAGTCCTAGCCCGCCGCGCCGGTCTTCGGCGCCTGGATGTCGAGGCTCCACATCGCGGTGTCGCTGGTCGACACCGCCACCGCGCCGGCCGCGAGCGCGCTGCGCACGTCGTTGGTGGTGATTACGAAACCCGAGGCGACGATCGGCGGCAGCGCGTTGCGCTCCTTGATCGAGATGTGCGGCAGCATCGGCGCGGGCATCAGCTGGACCAGGTTCGGGTCGCTCTGCTCGAGCGCCTTCACGCTGCGCGGCCAGGTCGAGCGGTCGGTCACGAACACCTTCTGCATGGTCAGCAAGCCGGCGCGGTTGGCACGCTGGATGGTCGCCACGCGCGTGGACACCAGGCTGGTCGCGCCGATCTCGGCCAGGTACTCCACGCCGCCCTTGTCGGGCGAGATGCCCTCGCAGCTGTCGATGTTGACGATGGCGATCTTGTCCGCGCGCGTGATGGTCGCGACCACGGCCTGCAGCCGGCGCAGCTCCACGTTCGCGACGATGGCGATCTCGCTCGCGCTGTCGACGAAGCTGTCGATCTGCTCCGCGCCGTAGAGCGTCGCGATGATCGGGTGCCGCGCGAGGCGCGCGCCGAGGGAACGGTCCATTCGATGGGGCTCAGTCTGCGGAAGGGGGCAGCTCGTCGGTGAGGCCGAGCTTGCCCGGGTTCAGGATGTTCTTCGGATCCAGCGTGCGCTTGATCGCCTGCAGCACCGGGAAGGCGCTGCCCAGCGAGTCGGCCATGTAGGGCGCACGCAGCAGCCCGACGCCATGGTGGTGGCTCAACGCGGCATTGTGGCGCACCAGCACCGCGTTGGCCGCGTCCCAGGCCGCGCGGTACCAGCGCGCGCGGTCCGCCACCTCGACCTCGCCGCGCAACGAGAAGTAGAGGCAGGCGCCGTCCACGTAGGCATGCGACTGGTGGGCCGAGCCGGCCAGCGTGCCGGGCACGGCGTTGATCGCGGCCACCACCTCGTCGTAGATCGCGGGCAGGTCGCTCCAGCGGCCGCTCATCTCGAGCGTGTCGGCCACGAAGCCCGGGCTGCGCTTGAAGCCCTCGGCGCTCTTGCCCGTGAGGTAGCGGGTGTCGAGCCAGCGCTCGAAGATCACCGGCCCGTCGAGCTCGCGGCCCAGCTCGCGGCAGGCGCGCTCGCTGATCGCCATGACCGCGTCGACCATCTCGGGCGCGCCCTCGTCGGCGATCAGCAGCACGTGCGTGTCGGCCAGCTCGAACTGCACCTTGCTCTCGAGCGCGTCGTACAGCCGCAGCGCGGCCGGGTTGGCGCCGCGCTGCATGATCTGGCGGCAGGCCTCGAGGCCGGTGGCGAAGCTGTCGAAGCCGAAGGCGATGGCGCGGCCGTAGTCGGGCAGGCGGTGCAGCTTGAGCCGCACGCGCACGATCACGCCGAGCGTGCCCTCGGAGCCGATGAACAGCTGCTGCAGGTCGGCGCCGACCGCGGCGCGCGAGTAGCCGCCCACGGTGACGAGGCTGCCGTCGGCCAGCACTACGTCCATGCCGAACACCATGTCCTCGATCTTGCCGTAGCGCGTCGAGAGCTGGCCCGCGCCGCGGCAGGCGACCCAGCCGCCGACCGTGCTGATGCCGAAGGACGAGGGCCAGTGGCCCATGGTCATCCGGTGGTCGCGCTGGATGGTCTCCTCGAACACGTCGCCGAACATGCCGGCCTCGACCTCGACGATCTGGCTCTCGGCATCGAAGCCGATGAATTCGTTGAGCTCGCAGACGTCGAGCACGATGCCGCCGCGCACCGGCAGCGCCGCGCCGGTCACGTTGCTGCGGCCGGCCGACACGGTGACGGGAATCGATGCCGCGTGCGCGATGCGCATCACGGCCTGGATCTGCTCGACGCTCGACACGCGCACGATCGCGGCCTGCGGCGTGGCGGGCTGTCCGCCGGTCTCGCTGACCATGGAGCCGGCCCACCAGTCGCGCGTCCAGGCCACCACGTCGGCGGTGGCGGTGAGCACCTCGTCGGCGGCCTGGCGCAGCGCCTCGAGCTGCGCGGGCGGCACCGCGATCGGCGCGCGCTGCAGGCCAGCCGGGCCGTCGGTGGCCGCGATGGTCTTCGCATAGGCCGGTGGCGTGTGCGCACCGACGATGTAGTTGCGGCGGTTGTAGCCGCGCTGGATGGCGTCCTTGCTGATCATCTGCTTTCTCCCATGAGGATGGATTTTTCGTGTGCGAGGGCGGCGCGGTAGCTGGTGACCTGCTGCGCCGTCTCGGCGGGGGACAGGCCGAGTTCGGCCTGGAGGATTTCGCCCACGCGGTCCGCGGCGCGGCCCGAGGCGTCGCGCGCCATCAGGCGCGCGCGGATGCGCCGCGACAGCACGTCGTCGACGGTGCGGGCGAGTTCGTGGCGCACCGCGTAGACGATCTCGGCCTCGCTGTAGGGCAGGCCTTCGACGATCGGCTTCTGCAGGCCGGGGTCGTCCTGCAGGATGTCGCTGACGAAGCGCGCCTCGGTGCCGTAGCGCTCGCCCAGGTGGGCCGAGAGCCCGCCCGAGGCGGTGATCGCCTGCGCGTCGTAGCCGGCCGCGCCGAGCAGGAAGGCCGACTTGGTCTTGCAGCCGGCGCGCCGGCCCAGCACCTTCTGCGCGGCATCGATGGTCTGCTCGGCCATGTGGCGCGAGGTGGTGAGCTTGCCGCCGACGATGGTCAGCAGCCCGTCGGAGGCGGTGCGGATCTCGTGGTTGCGCTTGATCTCGAGCGTCTTGCCGCCGGGCGGCGCCACCAGCGGACGGCAGCCCGCGATGCTGCCGACCACGTCCTCGGCGCGCAGGTCGGTCTTGAGCGCCGAGCGCGCGCCCTCGAGCAGGAAGTCGAGCTCCTCGCGCGTGCAGCAGACGTCGTCGAGGTTGCCCTCGTAGTCCTCGTCGGTGGTGCCGAGGTAGGAGACGTTGCCCCAGCGCGTGATGGTCGCGCGCCGGTTGCGGCCCGGCACTGGAATGGTCACGGTGCAGTCGTTGCGGATCTTGAGCCAGGGGATCGCCACGTGCACGCCCTTGGCCGGGCGCACGTTGAGCGTCTTCTCCTCGTTCTTGCGCCGGCCGTCCCAGTCGCGCAGCCAGACGCCGGTGGCCATCACCACGACGCGGGCGCGCGCGCGGATCTCGCGGCCGTCGGCCTGCACGATCGCGCCGTCGACCTTGCCGTGCGCGTCGCGCGTGATCTCGATCGCCTTCGCATGGTTGAGCACCGCGGCGCCGTGGAAGGCGGCGGTGCGCGCCACGTTGAGCGTGAGGCGCGCGTCGTCCACGCGCGCGTCGAAGTACATGAAGCCACCGGTCAGGTGCTCCTCGCGGAAGGTGGGGCAGTGCGACAGCACCTCGGCCTTGCTGAGCTTCTGGTGCAGGATGCCCTCGCGCCAGCCGCCCGCGATGTCGTAGGTCCACAGCAGGCTCTCGAAAGCCTTGGCCAGGCGCTTGTCGAACACGCCCTCGCGCTCCATCACAGGGAACAGGAAGGGCAGGCGCTGCACCAGGTGGCGCGCGTTGCGGCGCAGGCGCTGGCGCTCGAGCAGCGAGTGCCGCACCAGGCCCAGGTTGCCCTGCTCGATGTAGCGCAGGCCGCCGTGCACCATCTTCGAGGACTTCGACGAGGTGCCGAAGGCGAAGTCGTCCTTCTCGACCAGCGCGACGCGGTAGCCGCGCAGGCTGGCATCGAGCGCGGCATAGGCGCCGGTGATGCCGCCGCCGACGATCAGCATGTCGAAGTGCTCGTCGCCCAGGCGCGCGAGCAGGTCGGGGCGGTGCAGGCGCAGGGGCTCGGTGGCCGTCATCTCGGCGCGGTCCCTGGCCGGTCGAAGGGATGGCAGGACCCTCATCGTGGAAGTTCTCCTGGCGTGGTGGAAAGTGGTGGGTTCTTGAAGCGCTGCGCATGCGCGAGCTCGGAGTCGACCCGTGCCTGCCATTGCGCGCGCCGGGCCTCGCGCTCGTCGGCGCCGATCGCGGGTTCGAACACCGCGTCGGTGGCCAGCGTGGCGCGGGCCTCCTGCAGCGAGGGCCACAGCAGGCCCGAGGCACCCGCCAGGAAGGCGGCGCCGCGCAGGCTCGCGCGCTCGGTCTCGGCCATGCGGCGCACCGGCATGCCGCTGAGGTCGGCCTGGATCTGCAGCAGGGTCGAGCTGCCCGACAGGCCGCCGCCGACCACCAGCTCGGACACCTGCAGGCCCGAGACCTGCTCGTTGGCCGCGATGCACGCGGCCACCGAATGCGCGATGCCCTCTAGCACCGCGCGCGCCACCTCGGCGCGCGTGGTCGCCATCGAGATGCCGGTGAGCGAGGCGCGCGCGGCCGACTCCATGGCGGGCACGCGCAGGCCCGTGAGGGCGGGGACGAAGCTGACGCCGTTCGCGCTCGCGGCCTCGGCCGCCAGCGCGCCGATCTGCGCCGCGTTCTCGAACCACTGCAGCTTCTCGCAGACCCAGTTGAGCGCGGATCCGGTGGTGGCCACATAGGTCTCGACCGCGAAGTGCGAGACGCCGCCCGAGCGCCGCGCCGTCATGGCGAGCGTGCCCGGATGCAGGCCCGCGTCGAGGGGCGGCACGGTGCCGGTGATCACGTCGACGAAGCTGCCGGTGCCGTGCACGCACATGGCCTGCGCGCGGTCGAGACAGCCCAGGCCGACGGCGCCCGCATGCTGGTCGCCCGCGCAGGCGAGGATCGGTACCGCGATGCCGAGCAGCTCGGCGCGCGTGCGGCCCAGGTCGCCGGCATCCTCGCGCAGCGCGGGCAGCAGCGCGCGCGGAAAGCCCAGGGTGTCGATCCACTCGAGCTGGTAGCGGTGCTCGGCCAGCACGTAGGCGTTGCCCGAAGTCACGTTGGTCGGCGTGGTCACGCATTCGCGCCGCTCCGACAGGTGCCACAGCAGCCAGCTGTCGATGGTGCCGAAGCCGAGCCGGCCCTGCTCGAAGGCATGCGCCACGGCCGGCGTGTCGCGCAGGTGGTGCGTGGCCCAGAGGTAGGGCGAGCGCACGCCGACCGGGCGGCCGAGCTGGCGCATCAGCGGCGCGTCCCACTCGGGCGCGAGGCGCGCCAGTTCGTCGACATGGCGCGTGTCCTGCCAGACCATCACGGGCACCAGCGCGCGGCCCGTGTGGGTGTCCCACAGCACGGCCGAGCAGCGCTGGGTGGCGATGGCGAGCGCGGCGATGCGCTTGCCCTCGGCCTGGGCGCGCGCCACGCTGGCGCGGCACACGGCCAGGGTCTTCGCGAGGATCGCGTCGGCGTCCTGCTCGACCACGCCGGGGCGCGGCGTGTCGACCGAAAGGGGCGCGTACTCGAGGCAGGAGACATGGCCGTCGCGGCCGACGACCGCGGCGCGCGTGCCCGAGGTGCCTTCGTCGATGGAGAGGATCACGTCCTCGGTGGTGGAGCTCATCGGTTCATTTTTCCCACGGCGGGTGAGGGCCTGTTAACACTATGCAAGGGGTCGCGTTGCCCCGCAAAGGGGCTGGATGCAAGGCGCCCACGCGCAGCAAGGCTGGCGCCTTGCAAGCGCGGGCAACGCCGCAGACGGCCCCTTTGCGGGGCAACCCGGAGGGAAGCTCGCCAAAGCCCGCCCCTCGGCGTTGCGCTCCTAGCGTGTGCGGACGCACACGCGTCGTCGCGCGCCTTGATGGGCGGGCTTTGGCGAGCTTCGCGACCCCTTGCATAGTGTTAACAGGCCCTACGCGAATCGGAAGGGATGCCGGCGCGCGCGTCGTCCTTGAACTGCGGCGCACCGGCTTCGTTGTCGGGGTTGATTCCGGTACGGGTCGGGTCCCAGCGGATCGCGAAGCAGATCGCGCTGGCGATCAGCGGCACCACCGAGAGGATCAGGAAGGTGTGCTCGAGCCCGTACTTCTCGCGGAACAGCGGGAACACCAGCAGGCCCAGCGCCGCGCCGATGGAGCCGAGCGCGCCGATGATGCCGTTGGCCCCCGCGCGCAGCTCGCTGCGGAAGGACAGCGAGGACAGGCTCTTGCCGTTGGCGCCCGGTCCGCCCGAGTGGAACAGGATGAACAGCGAGGGCACCGCCACCGCCAGCCACAGTGGCATGCGGCCATGGAACAGGCCCAGCGTCAGCAGCATGAGGAACACCATCGCGAAGCCGAAGGCCGAGGCGCGGCGCAGGCCGAGCTTGCGGCCGATCCACGGCGAGAGGAAGCCGCCGAAGATGCCGAACACGTTGAAGGCCAGCGCGCCGATGGTGGCCTGCGCGAAGTCCTTGCCGAACAGCGTGGCGCTGATCAGCGGCAGGTACCAGCCGACCGCGAAGTACTGGATCGACTGGCCGATCTGCACCGTGGCCGCGAGGATGGTGCGCGGCAGGTAGACGCCGCGGAAGATCAGCAGCACGTTGGCCGCGCCGCGGCGGGCCTGGTTCGTGACCGGCACGCGCTCGTGGCGCGGCGCGGCGGCGAAGCGCTCTGCATAGATGCGGCTCATGGCGGCGGCGGCCTCGTCGAGCCGCTCCTTGCGCGCGAGCCAGACCGGGCTCTCGACCAGCAGCGCGAACTGCAGCAGCAGGATCGCGAGGCCGAACACCGCGGTGGCGGCCACCGAGTAGCGCCAGATCGAGTCGCCCACGTTCCACGAATAGAACATCAGCGCCAGCAGCAGGTTGCTGCACACGGCCAGGTACCACATGCCCTGCCAGGTGTTGAGCCGACTCTTGAAGCGCGCCGGCGTGAACTCCGCCAGCACCGCCATCGCGATCGCGAAGTCGATGCCGTAGGCCGCGCCCACGAAGAAGCGGCCGACCAGGATCGTCTCGAAGCCCGGCGCGAACACCACGATCACCGCGCCCGTGACGGCCAGCACCTTGGCGAGGATCAGCGGCCGGATGCGGCCCCAGCGGTCGGCCATCCAGCCGCCGATGGGATTGAAGGCGATCGCGACCCACGAGGCCATCGAGGTCATCAGCGCGACCTGCGCGGCGCTCAGCGAGAGGTTGCGCGTCATGGGCCCGAGGCCCGCGCTCAGTGCGGAATTGGAAAAGGCGTCGAGGAACAGTCCGCCGAGTGCGAGCCACCAGATGACGGCGGCCCGGCCCTTGATGCCCTGGCGTGAATCCAGGTAGGCGATGACATCGTCGATGCCGCGGATCTTGAGCGCGTTGGGTTGCACAGTTGTCTCCATTGGAATAATCCGCAAGAAGACGATGCAAACCATGCAGGCGCGACAAAGCCATCTCACAGATGGTCTTTAAATCTGAACCTGCGCCGAAATTCTAAGTGCGAAGTTTTCAATCCGTCAATGAATGTGATTCGAGGCGGTGTTAACCACTAGAACCGCCAGAAGCCACCGTGTTGCATCTGTTCCCGCGGGGACAAACGGCGGCGGCCCGCGTTCCTAGAGTCGCGTGCTTCGAAAGACATGACGAGGAACGAACGAGACATGAAGACCCTGATCCACGCCATCGCGCTGGGCGCCGCCGCCTGCCTGGCCTTGCCGGCGGCGCACGCGGCCACCGTGCAGCAGCACGCGGTGCCATCGACGGTGCCCGATCCGCTCGCGGGCGCCGATGCGGCCAGGGGCACGAAGGTCGCGTTCACGCTGTTCCTGCCCGATGCGAAACCCGAGGGCGGCTATCCGCTGGTGCTGCATGCGAGCGGCTTCGGCCTCGGCCGGCTGCGCGAACTGCCGCCGCGCGACACCGACTCGGCCGCGAGCTACTGGTCGCGCGTCGACCGCCTCGTGCCCACGCTGGTCGAGCGCGGCTATGCGGTGATCAGCTTCGACCACCGCGGCCATGGCGACAGCGGCGGCGACAGCCGCATCATGGATCCGCAGGCCGAGATCGCCGACATCCGCAGCCTGATCGACTGGGCCGAGCGCGAGCTGCCGCTGCGCAAGGGCGCCGACGGCAGGCCGCGCATCGGCAGCATCGGCGGCTCGTACGGCGGCGGCTACCAGATGCAGCTCGCGCAACTCGAGCCGCGCATCGCGACCGCGATCCCGTCGATGACCTGGTACGACCTGCAGCATTCGCTGGCGCCGCAGGGCGTGCTCAAGCAGGGCTTCGTGCAGTTCGAATGCTTCATGGCGCAGCGCGGCAAGGTGCGCGACGGCGGCCTGCTGCGGCCGCTGTGCGAGACGGCGCCGAAGCCCGGTGCCTGGTCCTGGAACGACATGGGCGCCGATGCGCAGCGGCTGCGCGATGCCTACCAGGCGCACGGGCCCTCGGGCCTGAGCTGGTCCGGGCAGCCGTCGCGCCGCGTCGATGCGCTGGTGGTGCAGGCCAGCGAGGACGTGCTGTTCGACATGGACGAGGGCCTGCGCAACTGGCGCCAGCTGAAGGCCGTCGGCGGCGATGTGCGGCTCATGGTGCTGCGCTCGGGCCATGTGAATCCGCGCGCGGGGCAGCGCGACAAGCCCGCGCGCTGCGGCAGCGTCGATGCCATGGACGCGATGCTCGGCTGGCTCGATGCCAAGCTGCGCGACATCGAGCCGGCCGCGCCTTCGGTGCCCCAGCTGTGCATCGCGCTCGACGACGGCACGGCCTTCGAGGGCACGGCGCCGATCGCGGCGCAGTCAAGCGCAGCCCTCGCGCGCACAGAGGTGCGCGCGGATTCGCCGGCGCCGGTCTTCGTTCCCTTGC
>NZ_JBZAYE010000214.1:0-10729 GCF_058244205.1 Variovorax sp. 20P10.2.4 | reverse complement strand
GCGCTCCGAGGGCGGCACGCGATCGAGGATCGCCAGCGCGCTCGCGACCTCGCTGCCCAGGTACGAGGCCATCATGTCGCGCGCCAGCAGGCCGCGCTCGTGCAGCAGCACCGCGAAGGTCAGCGCATGCGCCAGCGCCAGGCCCGCGAACACCACGACCGCGACCCGGCCGAACATCGTCTGCGCGCGCTTCATGTCGCATCGGCCTCGGCGCGCACCTCGCAGCAGAACACATAGCCGGCCGCGCGCACCGTCTTGATGTAGCGCGGCTCGCGCGAGAGGTCGCGCAGCCGGCGGCGCAGGCGGCTCACCAGCAGGTCGATCGAGCGGTCGAAGGCGTCGCTGTCGCGGCCCTGGATCAGGCTCTGCAGCTGGTCGCGGTGCAGGATGCATTGCGGCCGCTCGAGCAGCACCTGCAGCAGCCGGTACTCGGCGCCCGTGAGCGCCACCAGCGTGCCGCTCGCGTCCACCAGGTGGCGCCCCAGCGTGTCGAGCCGCCAGTCGCCGAAGGCCAGGAAGCGCGGCTGCTGCGCGCGCCGCAGGTTGGGCGGCAGCATGCGCGTGCGGCGCAGCACCGAGCGGATCCGCGCGAGCAGCTCGCGCGTCGCGAAGGGCTTGGTCAGGTAGTCGTCGGCGCCCATCTCGAGGCCGAGGATCCGGTCGGCCTCGTCGGCGCGCGCGGTCAGCATCAGGATCGGAATCGGCGCCGCGTCGCGCGAACGCAGGTTGCGGCACAGCGAGAGGCCGTCCTCGCCGGGCAGCATCAGGTCGAGCACGATCAGGTCCACCGCGTGGGCGGCGAGCACCTCGCGCATGCGCGCGGCATCGCAGGCCGTGCTGACGCGCAGCCCGCCCTGCGTCAGGTAGTCGCGCAGCAGCGCGAGGATCTGGCGGTCGTCGTCGACGACGAGCACATGGTCGGGGCGTTCCATCGCCGCACGATAGTTGCAGCGGCGCACGGCGCGGCAGGGGTTTTGTATCGCAGTTTGTCCGGGCCGCGCACGGACAAGCATTGCTACAGATCCGCCGGCTTTTCGACATCGCCGCGGCGACGCCGGCCGATGCAATGGCGGCTCCCGATCACCCATGGAGCCTCCATGCACTCGATGATTTCCGCCTGCCGCGCCCTCGCGCTCGGCCTGCTGCTCGCCGCCGCCCCGGCGGCCTTCGCCCAATCCGCCGCAAGCGATCCGCGCGGCCGCTGGATCACCGCCAACGGCAACCTCGAGGTCGAGGTCTCGGCCTGCGGCGACGCGCTGTGCGGCACCGTCACGCAGGTGCTCGGCAACCGCTCGATGGCGCCCGAGGGCGGCGAGATGCAGGCCGTCGACACGCGCTCGCCGCTCGGCATGACGCTGCTCAAGGACTTCAGGCCCACGGCCGCCACCGAGCCGGGCGGCGAATGGGAAGGCACGATCTACAACCGCGAGAACGGCAAGACCTACCGCTGCCGCATGTCGGTCGCCACCGCATCGATCGCCGCCGGCGAGCTGGTGCTCCATGCCTATGTCGGCCTGCCCCTGTTCGGCAAGACGCAGCGATGGACCCGCGCACCGTCGCGCCACTGAAGCAAGGCCGGCACATGCTGCAAACCCTGCTCGCCCTGGGCGCCGGCATCGCGACCGTCGGCAGTCCCTGCATCCTGCCGATGCTGCCCCTGCTGCTCGGCGCCACGCTCGCGCCCGCCGGGCCGTCCGCGCGCACCGCGTCGCTGCGGCCGCTGCTGATCGTGGCCGGCTTCGTGCTCTCGTTCGCCGCCGCCGCGCTGGCCTTCGGCGCCTCGACGCGCGTGCTCGGGCTCTCGCCGCAGGCGCTGCGCCACGCGAGCATCGCGGTGCTGCTGGCCTTCGGGCTGCTGCTGTCATGGCCGCGCCTGCTCGACCGACTGGCCGCGCCGCTGGGCTTTCTCGCCGATGCCGGGCAGAAGCTCGGCGACCGCGCCGGTGCCAGCCCTGGCGGCGCGCTGCTGCTGGGCGCGAGCCTGGGCCTGCTGTGGACGCCCTGCGCCGGGCCCGTGCTGGCCTCGGTGCTCACCCTGATCGCGACCGAGGAGCAATCGTGGACCGCCGCCTGGCTGCTGCTGATGTACGCCGTCGGCGCCGGCGTGCCGATGCTCGCGATCGCCTACGGTGGACAGGCCGCGAGCGCGCGGATTCGCGTCGTGGCGAAGCACATGCACGCCCTGCGCCGCGTGTTCGGCGTGCTGATGATGGCGACCGCCGCGGCCATGGCCTTGCGGGTCGACACGCAGTTGTCGGCATGGCTCTCGCGGGCGGCGTGGTCCTCGGGCGGTTCCGCCACCGCGGTGCAGGTCGCGACGGCGCCGGACTTCGTCGGCATCGACCAGTGGTTCAACTCGCCCGCGCTCACGATCGAGGGCCTGCGCGGTCAGGTCGTGCTGGTCGATTTCTGGACCCACGGCTGCGTCAACTGCGTCAACACCCTGCCCCACCTCCGCGAGTGGGCCCGGCGCTATCGCGAGCGCGGCCTGGTGGTGGTCGGCGTCCACACGCCCGAGTTCGCCTTCGAGCGCGACGCGGCCGGCCTGCAGTCGGCGATCCGGCGCCACGGCATCGACTACCCCGTGGCGCAGGACAACCGCTACAAGACCTGGAAGGCCTGGGGCACCGAGTACTGGCCCAGCCTCTATCTCGTCGACCGCACGGGGCGCGTGATCTTTCGCCACGTGGGCGAAGGCGATTATGCGCACATCGAGCGGCAGATCGAGCAGGCGCTGCAATGACGCAGGCGCGCGCCAACAGATGCATGGCGATTTCTCCTACAAGCACCGTCGTCATCGACGCATAGGCGCGTGCGAGCGCTCTTATTAACTTGTGGGTCATCAACAGGGAGCAGCACCTCAGGAGCCCGAGCGACGCGCGAAGGTCCGAGGTTTCTTTTTTTTGCCTTTCTTCCTTCGAAGGACCTTCTTCATGCCCTTGCTCCGTTCGCGCGCCCGCGGCCACGCCACCCTCGTCGCCGCCCTGGCCGGCGGCGGCCTGCTCGCAGCCGCCACGCCCGCCCTCGCCGATCCGTCGCCGGCGCTCGACCGCTTCAGCCTTTCCGTCGGCGCCTATGCCGCCGATCCCAAGTTCGACGCCTCGGTGGGCACGCCCTACGGCTCGCTGCGCACCGGCGACATCAAGCCCGGCCGCGTGACCATGCCGCGCATCACGGCCGACGTGCTGCTCGGCGACACGCAAGGCCTGTCGTTCGATTACTTCCGCTACAAGCGCGACTACTTCGGCGGCCTCTCGGGCGGCACCTCGCTCGGCGGCCTTGGCACCATCGCGGCCTTCGGCAATGCCAACGTCGACACGCAGGTCGATTTCGCCAAGCTCTCGTACAAGTGGTGGATCGGCTCGGGCAACACGGTGCTGGGCCTCGGCGCCGGCGCGGCCTACTACCGCATCAAGCTCGGCGTGAGCGCGCTCGCGGGCGTCAATGGCCAGTTCGGCACGCTCAACGAAAGTTCGAGCCGCGATGCGATCGCTCCGCTGCTCGAGATCGGCGTGCGTCACGCGATCACGCCCGACCTGCGGCTGTTCGCCGACGCCTCGGGCGTGTGGAAGAACGGCGGCAGCTCGCACGGCAACATCTACAACGCCGCGGCCGGCGTGGAGTGGTTCCCGGTCAAGAACGTGGGCCTGGTGCTGGCCTACAACGTGACCAACATCGACATCACGCGCGACAGCGGCACGGCCGACGCGCGGCTGAAGATCCGCCTGCAGGGGCCGACGGCCTCGCTCAAGGCGCGCTTCTGATCGCGGGGAGATCGGCGGCGCAGTGCCGCCGATCTCTTCGCTCTATTCGCCCGGCTCGCGCGTCGAGGTCGCGAGCAGGATGGTTCGCACGTCCTTCTTGAGCACCTTGCCGACCTTCGAGCGCGGCAGGTCGGCCCACACCTCGACCTGCTTGGGCGCCTTCACGCTGCCGATACGCGCCTTGACGAAAGCCTTGATCGCCTCGGCGTCGATACTGCGGCCCGCCTGCGGCTGCAGCACCGCCACCACGCGCTCGCCCCATTTCTCGTCGGGCAGTCCGATCACCGCGCTGTCCTGCACGTCGGGGTGCTGCATCAGCGCCTGCTCGACCTCGGCCGAATAGACGTTGAAGCCGCCCGAGATGATCATGTCCTTGGCGCGGTCGACGATGTAGAGGAAGCCGTCGTCGTCGAGCCGGCCGATGTCGCCCGTGTGGTGCCAGCCGAAGCGCGAGGCCTCCTGCGTGGCCTTCGGGTCCTTGTAGTAGCCCTGCATCACGAGCGAGCCGCGCACCACGATCTCGCCGCTCTCGCCCGTGGGCAGCAGCTCGCCCTCGGCGTTCATCACGCCCACCTGCACCAGCGGCCCGGGCCGTCCCGCCGAGGCGAGGCGGTGCCTGGCCACCGAGCCGTCGGCATTGAAGTGCTCGCGCGGCGACATCATCGAGATCATCATCGGCGCCTCGGTCTGGCCGAAGAGCTGGGCCATCACCGGGCCGATCTTCGTGAGCGCCTCCTCGAGCCGCGTGGCCGACATCGGCGCCGCGCCGTACCAGAAGCACTGCAGCGAATCGCGCTTGGTCGCTGCGAGCTCCGGATGCTGCAGCAGCATGTAGATCAGCGTCGGCGGCAGGAAGGCGTGGGTGATGCGATGGCGCTCGATCAGCGCGAGGAACTCGCCGAGGTCGGGCTTGGGCATGATGACCACGCGCCCGCCGAGCGCCATCACCGGCAGGCACAGCACGCCGGCCGCGTGCGTGAGCGGCGCGAGCGCGAGATAGGCGGGCCGGCCCTCGAAGGGATAGCCCATCAGCGTGAGCGCCGACATCGCCTCGAGGTTGCGCCCCGTGAGCATCACGCCCTTGGGCTGGCCCGTGGTGCCGCCGGTGCCCGCGATCATCGCCACGTCGTCGGGCGGCGCGATGTCGAGCGGCGCGTCGTCCAGGCCCTCGAGCCAGTCGTCCATCGAAGGCGCGAAGGCTTGCCGCGCATCGAGACAGACCAGCGCGCGCAGCTTGGGCAGCTGCGAACGCATCTGCTCGACCATGGGCGCGTAGTTGCCGTGGAACACCAGGCAGGCGCAGTCGAAGGCATCGAGCACGAAGGCGTTCTCGCTCGCTTCGTTGCGCGGATTGATCGGACACCACACGCCGCCCGCGCGCGAGATGCCGAACACCGTGGCGAAGGCCATCGCATCGTTGCTCGAGAGCACGGCCACCTTGTCGCCGGGCTTGAGGCCCGCGCGCTGCAGGCCGCGCGCCACGCGCCAGCTGATGCGCTGCACCTGGGCATAGCTGAGGTCGGCCTCGCCCAGGGTCAGGCAGGGCGCATCGGCGCCCAGCTGGGCGCCCTTGTCGAGGTAGTCGACGAGACGCATCGGTCAGCCCATGCGCGTGAGCACGGGTTCCTGCACCAGGCCGAAGCCGCGCAGCGCGCCCAGCAGCTCGCGGTGGCCGAAGGCCTGGCAGCCCGAGGCGAAGCCCGCGCGGCGCGGCGGCTGCTGCAGCAGCGAGGCCGCCGCATAGGCCTGCAGCATGCCGGTCTGCTTGTAGTTGCAGTTGCCGAAGATCACGCAGTGCACGCGGCCCAGCGGACCGGAGGCATGCACCGAGTCGACCGACTTGTTGATGCGCGGGTTCTCGCGCGGCGGCATGGTGTTCATCACGCTCGATGCCGTCTGCGCCAGCGCCGCGTAGCGGTCCTCCTCGTTCATGCCCTCGGTGGCCTTGAGCGCGGCCGCCACGATCTGCGGCACGCCCATCATCAGCGGCTTGTTGAAGACGCCGCCGAGCACCTTGACATTGGCCACGCGCGGATCGCGCTTGAACCACACGGGGTGCGAGGTGCCGCCCCAGGGCAGCGCCAGTGCGGCCTCGTGCTGGCCCGGAATCGACAGGTGGTAGAGACCGGCATCGGGCTGCCACTCGACGTACTCGTTCTGCTCGAGGTAGTAGGCCTTCGAGGTGGCCGCGTTGACCAGGATGGTCTGCGTCGACGCGATGGTCGGGCTGCCGCCCCAGAACACGGCGATGTCGAGCGTGTCGAGACCGGGCGTCTCGAGGCACAGCTGGGCCGCGATCTCGCCCGTGGTGTACATGTGGGCCAGGCCCGGCGAGAGCAGCAGCCCCGCGGCGGCGAACTTGGCGCCCCATTGCTGGTCGAGCGTGATCAGCCAGTCCTGCTCGCCCGTGGTGTCGGTGTAGTGACAGCCGGCGTTGAGACAGGCCTCGACCACCTCGGGGCCGAACTTGGCGAACGGCCCCACGGTGTTGAGCACCACCGAGGCGCCGGTGAAGAGCTCGGTGAGCGCCTCCACCGAATGCGCCACCTCCACCACCTCGTAGCGCGCGGTCTCGATGCCGGGCACGTTCGATTTCATCGCGGCGTCGAGCTTCTCCTTGCTGCGGCCCGCGGCGATGAACGGGATGTTGTACTCGCGCAGGTACTCGCAGACCAGCCGCCCGGTGTAGCCCGAGGCGCCGTACACGATGACCGGCTTCTTGTTCTTGCTGCTCATGTCGTCTCTCCTTTTTCTTGCCTGATGTGTGACTCGTTCTGTTCGCGCATGGCCTTCACATGCCCATGCCGCCGTCCACCGCGAGGCCGGCGCCGGTGATGAACCGGGCCGCGTCGGAGCAGAGGAAGACCACCACGTCGGCCATGTCGCCGACCTCGCCGAGCCGGCCCAGCGGCGTCTGGCCGATCACGTCGCCGACGGCCGCCTCCACGCTGGGCGCGAGGCCCGCGGCGACGATGTCGTTCGCGAGCTTCATGCCCATGTCGGTGGGCACCAGTCCCGGGTAGATGCAGTTGACGCGCACGCCGTAGCCCAGCTTGCCGGACTCCATCGCGGCCACGCGGGTCGCGCGGTCGACCGCCGACTTGGTGGCCGAGTAGCCCGCGATGGCGGGAAAGGCGATGGTCGCGGCGACCGAGGCGATGTTGACCACTGCACCGCCCGCACCCGCGGCGCCGCCGGGGCGCATCGCGCGGAACGCGTGTTTCATGCCCAGCAGGGTGCCGGTCACGTTCACGTCGAGCATGCGGCGCAGGTCCTCGGCCTGCACGTCGACCACCAGCGAGGTGATCTCGATGCCCGCGTTGTTGACCACGATGTCGAGCCCGCCGAGCTCCTTCACCGTGGTCTCGACGGCCGCGGCCCAGGCCGCGTCGTCGGTGACGTCGAGCGGCACGAAGCCCGCCTTCGCCCCGCCGGAAGAGAGGCGCTGGGCGGTCGCCCGCCCCACGTCGGCGAGCACGTCGCCGATCATCACCGCCGCGCCGGCCTCGGTCAGCGCCTGCGCAATGCTGGCGCCGATACCGCGCGCGCCACCCGTCACGAGCGCCTTGCGCCCCTTCAGATCGAACTGTCCCATCGCTTGTCTCCTGTGGTCTGGTTGTGAGATGGAGCGGCCATCCTAGAAATCGTCTTGACGAGTGTCAAGATTTTCTTTGACGACCGTCCAGATTTTTTAGAATGGCACCCGGAACAGGCTGGAACGCCGTTTCGCACGGGCGTGCCATGCGTGCTATGGTTTGCAGATCAACGGACAACGAGAGCGGCCCGCGCATCGCGCGGCGCGGTGGAAATGACGACACGACAGCAGGAACAACCGTCGACGGCCCGGGTGCCGAAGGCCAGGGTCGACAAGTTCGAGGAGCGGCGCGCCGAGCTCGGCGAGGCCGCGCTGACCACGCTCGCCACGCTCGGCTACGCGCGCACCAGCCTGCGCGAGATCGCGCAGAACACCGAGTTCTCGCACGGCGTGCTGCACTACTACTTCACCGACAAGGTCGACCTGATCGTCTGCAGCGTGAAGCAGTACAAGGCGCGCTGCGTCAAGCGCTACGACCATGCGGTCGACAGCGCCACCACCTTCGACGAACTGACGGAAGGCTTCCTGCAGAGCCTGGCCGACACGCTGCGCGACGAGGGCCACATGCATCGCCTGTGGTACGACCTGCGCTCGCAGGCGCTGTTCGAGGCCGCCTTCCGCGACGACGTGACCGAGATCGACAAGAGCCTCGAGGCGATGATCTGGCGCATCATGGTCCGCTTCGAGGAACTCGCTGGCGTGCCCACGGGCCTGCCGCCCGCCGCGGCCTATTCCCTGTTCGACGGCCTGTTCCAGCAGGCGCTGCTGCGCCACCTGTCGGGCGAGGCCGATGCGGCCGAGCGCATGAAGGACGACGTGCGCGCGGCGATCCTGCGCCTCTTCCCGCGGCCCGCCGAGCTCCGCAAGCCGGCGGCCGCGCGCAAGCGCCGCGCCTGACTCAGCCCTTCGTTTTCTTCGCGGCCTGCACGGCCCGCGCGCCGGCCCATTCGCCCGACGCGCACAGCCCCTGCATCACCTCGGCGATCAGCGCGCAGATGGCGCGCTTGGCATTGCCGGTCGGCAGGTGCACCGACACGCACAGTCCCAGCGTGCGGAACATCGCGCCGGAGGCGATGCGGTGCGCCGCGAGCCGCCCTTCGCCGACTTCGCGCTGCGCGAGCCCCAGCGGCATGATGGTCGGCCCGAGCCCCGCCTCGACCGCAGCCTTGAGCGTGTAGACCGAATTGATCTCGGCCGCCACGCGCGCGGCCGGCTGGCCCGCGGCCTCGAGCACCGCATCGACCAGCCAGCGCGTGCAGTGCCCGTGCGCATTGGCGGGCCACACCAGCGGCCGCGCGGTCGCCTGCTCGATGCTCACCTCGCCCTCGGGCAGCGCATGCGGGCTCTGCGGCGATTCGAGAAACACGAAGTCTTCTTCCACCAGCGGCGTGAAGGTCACGTCCTCGGCGGGCATGGTCGGCGAGAACACCGCCACGTCGACGCGGCCGCGCGTGAGCTGGTCGGCCATGTTGCCCGTGAGCTCCTCGTTGAGGTGCAGCACCACGTCGGGATAGCGGCGCGCTGCCGCGCGCATCAGCGGCAGCGCGATCATCGGCGACACGCTCTGCGGCAACGCCGCCACCACCGAACCCACCACCGAATCGGCCGCCACGTGCACCGCGGCGCGTGCGTCGCTGACCTGCTTGGTGATGCCCTGCGCGTATTCGTAGAACACCTTGCCGGCCTCGGTCATCGCCACGCCGTTGCGGCTGCGCAGCAGCAGCTGGGTGTCGAGCTCGGCCTCGAGTTCGGCCATCTGCTTGCTCAGCGCCGACTGCGCCACGTAGAGCTGCTGCGCGGCGCGCGAGAGGCTGCCGCAATCGACGATGGCAACGAAATACTTGAACTGGCGCAGTTCCATCGGCGGGTGGTCTCCGGCCATTCGCCACAGGGTTGCGGGAACGGCCGGCCATTCTAGGCCGCGCGTTCGCGGCCTATGGGTCGGACAAGGCCTCAGTTCACGCAGTCGAAGCTCGTCGCATCCTTCGTGTCGCCCGCGCCCTTGTAGCGCGGGTACGCGGGGTATTTGCACATCGGCCGCGCGAGCGCCGTGGCGCCCGTGGCCGCGTCGAGCTTGCGCTGCACCAGGCCTTGCGCCGACGCGGGCACGCCCTGCTCGACCCAGGTCGCCATCGCCTTCAGCAGGTCGACCTTGTCGGCGCCCGGCCCGCCCGCGCAATGGCCCACGCCCGGCGCGAGGAACAGCTCGACGGTCTGGTCGGCCTTGGCCTGTCCCAGCTTGCCAACCACCTGGTCGTAGTAGCGCGAGGTGTCGCGCGCGCTCACCGAGGTGTCGTTGGTGCCGTTCCACAGGATCAGCTTCGCGCCGCGCGCATGCAGCCGCTCCAGGTCGGGATCGGCCGCGCTGAACAGGCCGCCGACCACGCCCATGCGCGCGAGCCACTGATCGGGGTTCCAGGCCAGCGTGTCGAAGGCCGAATCCTGCGTGATGAACGAGCGCACGAAGCCGTCCGAGAACATGCCCTGGATCGAGTTGCCGCCGAGCGCGGCCTGCGGCCAGATGTAAGAGCCCCAACCCTCGGCCGTGTTCTCGAGGCCGAAGTTGTAGCCCGGGTGCGACCAGGCGCCGTCCGCGGTGGCGACCGCCGAGGTGATGGTCTTCACCGTGGCGATCTGCGCGTCCGACAGGCAGGCATCGCCGGTGTCGGCGCCACCCGCGCAGCGCAGCGGCGCGGGGTCGTAGTTGCAGGCCGTGGGTTTCGAGACGATGCCGTCGGCCACACCGTCGAGCGCATCGCACTGCGCGAGCACCGCGTTGGCCAGCAGGGTCTGCTTGGCCGGATTCAGCGTGTTGGCCGGCACGCGCACCTGCTTCGAGATGCGGTTGAACTGCACGAACAGGCCCATGATGTTGCCGGCCGGGGCGCGCGCCACGATGCCGTCGAAGTCCTCGGGGAAGCGCTGCGCGAGCATCAGCGCGTCGTGGCCGCCCATCGAGCAGCCCTCGAAGTAGCTGCGCGCGGGGCCGCTGCCGAAGAAGGCCGCGATCAGTTCCTTGCCCGGCGGCAGCGCGCGATGCTCCGACTGCTGCGTGAAGTCGAGCAGCTTCGCGGGATCGGCCGCGAAGCGCGCCGCGAAGTAGCCCGCGTCGCGCACGCCGGGATAGTCGTAGCCGCCGTTGGTGCCGATCGTGGCGTAGCGCTCGCTGAAGATCGAGGCGCTGAACTGCGGATCGGCCGCGCTCGGCAGCGCGCCGTCGAAGCCACCGCCGCCGATGAAGGCCAGCTTGCCGTTCCAGCTCGAGGTCGGCAGGCGCGCCTCGAAGCGCAGGCTCGAACCCTGGAAGCTCGCGGTGAGCACGCAGTACTCGGGCTGCACGCCGGTGGCGGCCACCACCTTCGCGTCGGCG
>NZ_JBZAYE010000213.1:0-10786 GCF_058244205.1 Variovorax sp. 20P10.2.4 | reverse complement strand
GCACCGCGGCCTCGGCCAGTGCGTAGCTCAGCGGGCCGGGATTGACGACCGGCACCGGCAGCCGCTGCGCCAGGTGCGGATGCGCCTGGTGCATGGTCGTCGAGCCGAGGATGATCACGTCGGCCCCGTCCTCGCGCACGCATTGCAGCGCCACCTCCTCGAGCCGCGGGAAGACTTCGTCCTCCTTGCCGGCCAGCAGGTTGCGGTTGTCGGGCCGCAGGTTGGCGGCGCGCACCGAGGCGCAGTGCGCCTGCAGCCCCAGTTCGGCGATGGTCTTGCGGTACAGCGGCTGCCAGGCGTCCCACATGGTGAGGATCGAGAAGCGGCGCCCGAGCATCATCGCCGTGAGCATCGCGTGGCGGCCGGGGCCGATCACGGGAATGGCGAGCGCGGCGCGCAGCGCGGTCATGCCGGTGTCGCTCATGGTGTCGATGCACACGGCATCGAAGCCCTCGCGCTCGGCGCCGAGGCCCACCTCGAGGATCGACAGCTCGGCGATCACCGAGTCGTGCCCGCTCACGTAGTTGGAGGGCGCGACCTTGGTGGTGCGGTACTCGAGCGTGGTGCCGCCTTGCAGCTGCACGGCGCGCGACTGCTCGCGGCGCTGCGCGAGGTTGTGGGCGTCGAGCGGGAAGGGAACGATGACCAGGATGCGTGTCACTTGGAGACCTCGTTGTCGCGGGGGATGGCGCTCGCCGCTCAGTGCGCGGACCGGTGCTCGAGCCGGCTCAGCATCCGCACCACGGGCCACAGGATGGCCAGGTAGATCAGCGCGGCCAGCACCATCGGCGTGGCGTTGTAGGTGGCGGCGCGCGCCATGTCGGCGTTGTAGAGCAGCTCGGGCATGGCCACCACGCTCGCGAGCGAGGTGAGCTTGACGACCTCGACGATGTTGGAGACTAGGTCGGGCAGCACATTGCGCACGGCCTGCGGCACGACGATGTAGGCCAGGGTGGTGAAGCGGCCGAGGCCGGTGGAGGCCGCGGCCTCGCGCTGGCCCGGGCCCACGGACTCGAGGCCGGCGCGGAACACCTCGCAGAAGTAGCTGGTCATGCTCAGCACGAGCGCCACGCACACCGCCGCGAACGGTGAGAGCCGCACGCCGAAGAAGGGCAGGCCCGAGTAGGTGAAGATCAGGATCACCAGCGGCGGCAGCGAGCGGAACAGGTCGACGAAGACCACCACCAGCCAGCGCAGCCAGCGCTGGCGCGCGCCGCCGGCGATGGCCGCGAGCAGGCCCGAGGCGAGGCCCACGGGGATGGTGCACAGGCAGATCAGCAGCGTGACCCACAGCCCCTGCATCAGCAGCGGAAAGACCTCCGCCATGATCGAGAGGTCGAAGAACTGTTCGAGAAGCAGGTTCATGGCGGTCCTGGTGGCACGGTGGCGCGGGTGTTCAGCGGCGCTTCCAGCGGAAGCGGCGTTCGATCGCGCGGCCCAGCGCAACGAAGGGCACGAAGATCGCGAGGTAGGCGACGGCCGCCATGAACAGCGGCGTGCCGCTGCCGCTGAAGGACTGGGCGGTCGAGGCCTGGTTGAGGATCTCGGGCACGCCGATGACCGTGCCCAGCGCCGAGTTCTTGGTGATGGCGATGGTGCGGTTGGTCAGCGGCGGCACCGTGATGCGCAGGGCCTGCGGCAGTACCACGTAGACATAGGCCTGCGTGAAGCCCAGGCCGGTGGAACGCGCGGCCTCCCACTGGCCCTTCGGCACCGACAGCAGCCCGGCCCAGAAGATCTCCTCGGCGAAGGCCGCCAGCACCAGGCTCAGCACCAGCCACAGCACGACGAAGGCCGACAGGCTCAGGCCCGCGTTCGGCAGGCCGAAGAAGGCCAGCAGGATCACGACCAGCGGCGGCAGCGCGCGGAAGATGTCGACGAAGCCGACGATCAGCAGGTTCAGTGCACGGATGCGGTAGACGCGCACCGATGCGAGCGCCAGGCCCAGCGCGATGCCGGTCACGATGACCGCCGCGGCCACCTGCAGCGTGACCACGGCGCCGGCCGCGATGTTCGGGCCATAGGTGCGGAAGATCGCGGGGTTCGCGAAGACCTCGAGGAAGCGTTGCCATTCCATGGTGCCGGGTTCTCTCTTGTCGTTCTTCTCAATGCAGCGCGTCGGTCATGAAGTCGCGCGCGCGGCTGCCCGGCGCCGCCGCGAGGATCTGCGCGGGCGAGCCCTGCTCGACGACCACGCCGTGCTCCATGAAGACGATGCGGTCGGCGGCGTCGCGCGCGAAGCGCATCTCGTGGCTGACCACGACCATGGTGACGCCGGTCTTCTTGAGCTCCTGCATCACCTGCAGCACCTCGGACACCAGCTCGGGATCGAGCGCCGAGGTCGGCTCGTCGAACAGCATGATCTTCGGCTCGAGCGCCAGCGCGCGCGCGATCGCGGCGCGCTGCTGCTGCCCGCCCGAGAGCTCGCCCGGATAGGCCCTGGCCTTGTGCGCCAGGCCCACGCGCTCCAGCGCGGCGAGGCCCGCGCGGTCGGCCTCGGCGGCGGACAGGCCGCGCACCTTGCGCAGCGCGAGCGTCACGTTGGAGAGCACGCGCAGGTGCGGATAGAGGTTGAACTGCTGGAACACCATGCCCACGCGCTGGCGCAGCAGGTTGAGGTTCGTGCGCGGCGAGAGCAGGTCCTCGCCGTCGACGGTGATCGAGCCGCCATCGGGTTCCTCGAGCCGGTTGCAGCAGCGCAGCAGGGTCGACTTGCCCGAGCCCGAGGGGCCGATGATGAAGACCAGCTCGCCCGGCGCGATCGACAGGTCGATGGACTTGAGCACTTCGTTGCCGCCGAAATGCTTGCGCAGTCCGTGGATCTGCAAGATGGGCGCGTTCATGCGGGGCACTTCCGTCGGGTCATGGCCGCGGCCTTCATTTCTTGCAGTTCGCCGAATGCGGCGCGGCGTCGTGGCCGGGCAGGCCGGCCACGCCGTAGCCGGGTTCGACCGTGGTGGCGACCGAGCCGGCCGCGGGCGCGACGCCGAACCACTTCTCGTAGAGCCTGGCGACCTCGCCGCGCGCCTTGAGGCATTCGAGCGCGCCCTCGACCTCGTTGCGCAGCGCGACCGAGTCCTTGCGGAAGGCCATCGAGAACACCTCGCCGGTCGCATGCCGGTAGCCGGGCCGCAGCCGCGGATTCTTCTTGACCGCCCAGGCGACCTCGGTAGTGTTGGTGAGCGCGGCCGCGCTGCGTCCCGAGATCACGGCGGCGATGGCATCGTTGGTGGTGCCGTAGGACTCGACGATCCAGCCCGTGGTGGGCGCCTGCGCGCGTGCCCAGGCGTCGTAGGCCGCGCCCTTGTTGACCGAGATGGTCTTGCCGCGGTAGGACTCGAGCGTTTCGAGCGGCGCCGAGGCGGCCGTCACGAACTGGTAGTCGGTGTTGAGGAAGCCCTCGGTGAAGATCATGCTTTCGGCGCGCAGCGGCGTGGCCGTGACGGGCGCGCCGACGAAGTCGATGTTGCCGGCCTGCATCGCGGGGAACACGCCCGAGTACTGCATGGCCGCGACGTCGATCCTGCGTCCCAGCTGCGTGCCGATGGCCGCGAGCAGGTCGATGCTGAAGCCCTCGAGGCCGCCGCTGAGCCTGGTCATCGCGAAGGGCGCGGCCACGGGGTCGACCGCGGTGCGAAGCGGCGCCGGCTGCGCGAGCGCGGTGGAGGCGGTGAAGGCCACGAGGCCGAGCGCGAGCAGTGCCGCCTTGAGTGAGCTATGCAACATGCGGTCTTTCCTTGGAACAGTGGATGAATCGGTCGGCGATGTCGCCCGCGGTGGTGACGAGCAGGTCGCTGCGCTCGCGCAGCAGCTCGAGGGTCTGGCGCAGGTAGCGGATGCGGTGCGGCGCACCGAACAGCCAGGGATGGATGCCGATCGAGAACACGCGCCCCTCGGGCAGGGCCGCGGCGCCGTCGAGCATGTCGCGCACCAGGCCGGGAAAGCGCTCGGGCGCGATGCGCCGCAGGGCGATGGTCTGCACGTCGTCGAGCTCGGTGGGCGCGGGCAGCGCGACCAGCCCGCGCGGCAGCTCGCCGGTCGCCTGCCAGTAGGGCTGGTCGTCGTTCGGCCAGTCCAGCGTGTAGGCGAAGCCGGCTTCGCGCAGCAGCGCGCCGGTGCGCGGCGTCAGGCCGTGGTCCTGGCCGAGCCAGCCGCGCAGCGGCGTGGGGCAGGCCGAGGCGACGATGTCGCGGCAGGCGACGATGAACGCGCGCTCCTCGGCCTCGTCCATGCGCGCGCTGATCATGCGGTTGGCCGAGAAGCCGTGCACCGCCACCTCCCAGCCGCGCCGCACGATCTCGGCCACCAGCTCGGGATGGGTCTGGACCACGGCCGCGCCGAGCGCGACCGTGGGCGCGACGCCGAATTCGTCGAGCAGCGAGAGGATGCGCCAGACACCGACGCGGTTGCCGTAGGCGCGCGCGCTCCAGGTGCGGAACTCGGGCGCGAAGGTGCCGAACTCGCCCTTGAAGCGCGGGTCGCGCAGGCTGCCCTCGGGCGGCGCGAGCTCCCAGTGCTCGAGCTGCAGCACCAGGCAGGCCGCGAGCCGGCGCGTGCCGAACGAGAGCGCGGGGCGCGCGGGCAGCGGCTCGAAGTCGTAGAGCGCGTGGTCCATGCCGCGCGGTGCCGGCTGCGCGGAGGGCAGGGGCGAGCCGCTCATGGCGCGGCTCCCGTTTGCGCGTACATGGAATCGCGTGCCGCATCGGCCGCCAGCGTGGCCTCGTAGCCGTTGGCGTAGTACCAGTCGGCGATCTCCTCGCCGGTGGCGAACCACACCTTGTCGTGCGAGGCGATGTGGCGCAGCGCCGCCTCGAGATACCGCAGGCGGTGCGGCCGGCCCATGATGTACGGGTGGAACGCGATGTTCATGACGCGCGGCTGCACCTCGCCCTCGGCATACAGCGTGTCGAACATGTCCTGCGCGATGCGCAGGAACTCGGGGCCCTCGGCGGCGCCGGCGTGCAGCACCGCGTCGTTGAGCTCGGTCTGGTAGGGCAGGCTGATGAGCCTGCCGCTGCGCACCGCGATCGGCGTCGGCTGGTCGTCGTGGTAGAGGTCGCAGTAGTACTTGAAGCCGGCCTCGGCCACGAGGTCGGGCGTGCGCAGCGTGTGCGAGATGGCCGGCGAGAACCAGCCCGCCATGCGCCGGCCCGTGAGGCGGTGGAAGCGCTCGACGCAGTTCGCGATCAGCGCGCGCTCGGCGTCCTCGTCGAGGTCCCACAGGTACTGGGTGTTGTAGATGCCGTGGCACATCGTGTCCCAGCCGCGTGCCTCGCAGGCTTCCATGATCTGCGGATAGCGCTCGAAGTTGGCGAGGCTCAGCGACACCGTCGCGCGGATGCCGAGGCGATCGAACAGCTCGAAGATCGGCCAGACGCCGACGCGGTTACCGTAGTCCTTGGCGCCGTAGCCGAGCACGTCGGGATGCGGCATGCGCGGCCAGGGGTCGCGCACGCGCACCGGGTCGGGCAGCCATTCGTAGTGCTCGAGGTTGGGACAGACCCAGACCGCGATGCGCGCGCCGCCGGGCAGCGCGAGCCGGGGCCGCTGGAAGATGGAGCCGCCGCGCAGGCGGTCGGGGTCGCGCACCTGCATGGCGTCAGCGCGTCGCGGGCGCATCGGGCCAGGTCGCCAGCACTTCGGCGGCCGTGGCATGCGGATAGCGGGCGCGCATGAACTGCAGCGAGCCCTCGTGCAGCGCGGCGCTGGTGCTGCTCAGCAGCTCGGGCACCGTCACCATGTAGTAGTCGTGGTAGGAGCCGCCGCGCAGCGTGGACTCCACGCAGCCCTCGGTCGAGTTGCCGACCAGCACCAGGGTCTGGATGCCGCGCGCGCGCAGCAGGCCGTCGAGCGGCGTGCGCACGAAGGCGTCGGGGCGGAACTTCTCCACCATCACGTCGCGCGGGCCGGGCACCAGCCCGTCGACCAGCTCCGCGCCCCAGCTGCCCTTGAGCGTGTACTCGGGCGTCTTGCCGTCGCGGCACTTGAAGCGCAGCCAGGCCGGCGAATCGCTCAGGCCGTGCGGCAGCGTGAGCTGGCGGATGAAGGCCACCATCACCTGCCGCGCCTGCACCTCGCGCACGAAGGCCGAGAGCGCGGGCACCGAGGCGGCGATGGCGCCGATGTCCTTGCCGTTGCGCGCGAAGTGGCCGTCGGGGTGGCAGAAGTCGTTCTGCATGTCGATCACCACGACGGCGGTGTGCCGCGGGTCGACCAGTTCGGCCAGCGTGTCGAGGACGGGAACGCCTTGGATGGTGCGCATGCTGTGGATCGCTTTCGGTTCTGAATTTCTATCTGGTAGAATTTATTTCTCTCTGATAGAAAATCATAGGCGAGCTCTTTCCACAAAGTCAAACTGGGGCAGACCCCGAGGAGCATGGACATGACGCCCAAGGGCAAGACAACGGCCGCGCGCAAGACGGCGGCCGCGGCCGATACGCAGGCCGATACGCAGGCCGATACACAAGCCGAGACCGAGACCGAGACCAGGGACAAGCCGCGCGTCGAGGCCGTCGAGCGCGCGCTGTCGGTGCTGGAGGCCTTCGCCGACGGCACGCCGCGCATGCCGCTGAGCGAGATCGCGGCGCGCACCGGCTTCTATCCGAGCACCGTGCTGCGGCTCTTCCATTCGCTCGAGCACTTCGGCTACCTGCACCGCGACGACGACGGCTTCTTCCGCCTCGGTCCCTCGCTGTGGCGGCTCGGCGTGCTCTACCAGAACACCTTCGACCTCGAGCGCCATGTGCGTCCCGTGCTCGACCGCCTCGTCGAGCGCCTGGGCGAGACCGCGGCCTTCTACATCCGAGAGGGCGACCGGCGCATCTGCCTGTACCGCCGCTTCGCCGCGAGTTCGATCGGCCATCACGTGGAGGAGGGCGCCGAGCTGCCGATGGACCGCGGCGCGAGCGCGCACGTGCTGATGGCCTTCACCGGCGCCAAGGGCGCGAAGTACGACGCGGTGCGGCGCGACGGGCTCTACGTGTCCTATGGCGAGCGCAATCCCGATGCGAATGCGATCGCGGTGCCGGTCCACGGACAGGGCGATGCCTTCGTCGGCGCGCTGAGCATCATCGGCCCGGTCAACCGGCTCGTGGGGGCCACCATCGACAAGAGCATTCCGGTGCTGCAGGAGGCCGCGCAGGCACTGGCGCGCAGCCTGCGCGGACGCTAGGAGCCTGCGCCGCTCAGCGGCTCAGCCGCTCGACCATGAAGTCGACGAACACGCGCATCTTCGGCGGCAGGTGCCGGTCGGGCAGCCACACCGCCGAGATCGTGGGGCCGAAGGGCGGGCGCACGGTCCAGTCCGGCAGCAGCCGCACGATGCGGCCCTGGCGAAGGTCCTCGTCGACCACGAAATCGGGCAGCAGCGCCACGCCCAGGCCCTGGCGCACCGCGTCGCGCAGCGACTCGCTGCTGTTGACGAGCAGATTGCCGCTCACGCGTACGGCGCGCACGCCGCGCGGGCCGTCGGCGCCATCGAAGCGCCAGAGCTGGTGGGTCTCGCCCTCGCCATAGCGCAGGCAGTTGAGGGCGGCCAGGTCCTCGGGGATGGTGGGCGCGGCCACGCGCGCGAGATAGCCGGGCGCCGCGCACAGCAGGTACGCGGTGCTGCCCAGCGGCCGCGCGACCGCGCCCGCGGGCAGCTCGCGCGTGGTGCGGATCGCGATGTCGAAGCCTTCTTCCGCCAGGTCCACCGAGCGGTCGAGCAGCACCAGCTGCACCCGCATCTCGGGATAGGCCTCGAGGAAGGCCGGCAGCGCGGGCGCAACCACCAGCCGCCCGAGCGTCATCGGCGCCGTGACGCGCAGCAGGCCCATCGGCCGCTGCAGCAGCGAGGCGACCTCGCCGCCCGCGCTGCGGCACAGCGCGATCGCCTCGGCGGTGCGGTCGTACAGCGTCTGGCCGGCGGCGGTGGGGCTCAGGCTGCGCGTGGTGCGGCGCAGAAGCTGAACGTCGAGCAGCATTTCCAGCCGCGCGATCTGCTTGCTCACGGCCGACTTGCTGGTGCCGAGCATGCGCGCGGCGCCGGTGAAGCTGCGGGCCTCGACGACGCAGGCGAACACGGCGATGCCGGCCATCTGTTCGGGAAGGTGGTCGCTCATGGCGGGAAACCTCGAAAGTAGCAAGAAGTCGGATTGTTTCCGAATGGAAACGGCAGGACTGAAATTCTCGCGATTGTCTCCAATTCGGCGCTGCCGAATACTGCGGCTCCCCCGACGACGCTTTCTTCTTCCGCCATGACGACCATCGCTTTCTTCCGTATCGCCGCCGTGCTGGCTTTCGGCGCGCTATGCCTGCAGGCCGGCGCCGGCACCGCGCTGCCCCTGAAGCTCGAAGTGCGCGACCCCGCCGTCGCCGAGCTGCTCGCGGCCGACGCGCCGCTGGAGCGCCTGGCGACCGGCTTCGGCTTCGCCGAGGGGCCGCTGTGGATCGGCGACGCGAAGGGCGGCCATCTGCTCGTGAGCGACATTCCCGCGAACGTGGTCTACAAGCTGGACCGCGACGGCAAGGCCAGCGTGTTCCTCGAGCGCAGCGGTTACCGCGGCGTGGACCTCTGGCGCGTCGGCATGCCGTTCAACAACCTGCGCGATGCCGGGGACGCGGGCTTCGAGCAGTTCAACCTCAGCGGCTCGAACGGGCTGGCGCGCGACCGGCAGGGCCGGCTGCTGATCGCGACCTGGGCCGGACGCTCCATCGACCGCATCGAGCGCGACGGCCGCCGCATGGTGCTGGCCGACCGCTTCGAGGGCCGGCGCTTCAGCGGCACCAACGACCTGGTGGTGCGCAAGGACGGCTCGATCTACTTCACCGACATGTTCGGCGGCCTGCTGAAGCTCGACAAGGATCCGACGCGCGAGCTCGAGCGCGCGGGCGTGTTCATGCTGCGCGAGGGCAAGGTCACGCGGCTGGTCGACGACATCGCCGCGCCCAATGGCCTGGCCTTCTCGCCCGACCAGCGGCTGCTGTATGTCGACGGCAGCGACGACCGCAAGGTGCGCCGCTACGAGGTGCGCGCCGACGGCACGCTGAGCGACGCACGCGTGCTGATCGACCTGAGCGCCGAGCCGGCGCCGGGCATCACCGACGGCTTGAAGGTCGACACGCGCGGCAACCTCTGGCTCACGGGCCCGGGCGGCGTGTGGATCGTCGCGCCCGATGGCCGGCCGCTCGGCGTCATCGCGCTGCCCGAGGCGGCCACCAACCTCGCCTTCGGCGATGCCGACCGCCGCACGCTGTTCATCACCTCGCCGACCAGCGTCTACACGCTGCGCACGCGCGTCGCGGGGCTGCCCTGACCCATTCATTCATCAACGCAACAGGAGTGCATCGAACATGGATCTCAAACTCTCCGGCAAGGTCGCGATCGTGACCGGCGCGAGCATCGGCGTGGGCCGCGCGATCGCGCGCTCGCTGGCCCAGGAGGGCGCCCGGCTGGCCATCGTCGCGCGCGGCAGGGAGCGGCTCGAGGCGGTCGCCGACGCGCTCGCGGCCGAGGGCGTCGAACGCCCGCTGGTGCTGGCTTGCGACATCACGCAGCCCGACACGCCGTCCGTGGTGCGCGCCGCGGTGCTGGAAGCCTTCGGCAGCGCCGACATCCTCGTGAACAACGCGGGCGGCTCGCGGCCCTTCGAAGGACTCGGCACCGCGCGCCAGTGGGAGGACGCGATGGCGCTGAACTTCCATGCGGCGCGCGAGCTGACCCATGCGCTGATCGACGACATGCGCGCGCGCGGTTTCGGCCGCATCGTGAACATCACGGGCGGGGACGAGCCGGTGGCGATCAACGGCGCGGTGCCGCCCAACGGCGCGACGCATATCTGGGCCAAGGCGCTGTCGCGCCACGTCGCGAAGGACGGCATCACGATCAATTCGATTCCGCCGGGACGCATCCACTCCGAGCAGGTCGACCACAAGCTGCTGCCGACCGAGGAGGCGCAGCGGCGCTGGGTGGAGGAGAACTGTCCCGCGGGCTACATCGGCGAGCCCGAGGACCTGTCGGTGCTGGTCGCGTTCCTGTGTTCGCCGCTGGCGCGCTACATCACGGGCCAGGTGATCCACGTCGATGGCGGGGCGCGGCGTTTCTCGCACTGAGGCGCGCGCGGGACACGGTCGAACCGGCTAACGCCGCGCGCCGAAGGCCGTGACCACGTAGTCGGAGAGCTCGAAGCCCAGCTCCGCCGCGATGACCTTGAGGCGGTTCTCGATCTCGGGGTCGAAGAACTCGAGCACGTCGCCGGTCTTGGTGCACACCAGGTGGCCGTGGTGGCGTTCGCGGTCGTTGAGTTCGTAGACGGCCTTGTTGTTGCCGAGCTGGCTCTTCTTGAGCAGGCCCGTCTGCTCGAACTGGGCCAGCACACGGTAGACGGTGGCCAGGCCGAGGTCGGTCTGCTCGGCCAGCAGCTGGCGGTAGACGTCTTCCGCCGCCATGTGCCGCTGCTTGCTGGTGCGGAACAGGTCCAGCACCTTCAGGCGCGGCAGGGTGGCCTTGAGCCCGGTCTGCTTCAGGTCGGGAGCGGCGGCGTGCTCGTCCATGCGCGTGCGTCCGGTCGATGTTCGTCGGCGTGGGAAAAAAATGCATGGCTGGCCGGTGAACCGATGGCTAGCAAAAAACGACCCTTGGAGACCGTTGAGTCTCGGAGTCGCCCCACGATGAAACTGAAACTACTTGGTCAGGATGAGCTTGCCCAGCTTGGTGGCCTGCAGCCTGTACACGAATCCGTTGTGCGAGATCTCGACCACCTTCTGGCCGCGCAGCAGCGCCGCGCTGTCGAGGCTGGCCGTCGAG
>NZ_JBZAYE010000212.1:0-10952 GCF_058244205.1 Variovorax sp. 20P10.2.4 | reverse complement strand
CGCGGCGCGACCATCACGGGCGGCGCCTCCACCGCCTCCACCTCGAACAGCATGTAGGCCGCCATGAAGCGCCCCGACTCCGGCACGTAGCAGAAGACCTGCTCGCCGGGCTTCAGCGCGCGGGTGTGGAGGAACTCGGCCAGCATCACCAGGATCGACGCCGCCCCGGTGTTGCCGCGCCACGCGAGGTTGCTCCACCAGCGCTCGCGCGGGATCGACAGCTCGGCCTTGGCCATCAGGCCCTCGACCACCGGGATGAACTTCTCCGACGAGTAGTGGCAGAGGAAATGGTCGACGCGCTTGGGATCGACCCAGCCGTCGCGCACCAGCCCCGCGTATTCGTGGATGCCGATGTCGAACAGGTGCGGCAGCAGCCGGATGTCCTGGCGCAGCGACAGCGCGCCGGCCGCCTCGGCCTCGGACCAGGAGGCGAAGTCGAGGTGGCCGCGCGCCCGGTCCTCGGTCAGGCCCAGCTGCATGCAGACCGGGTAGTCGCCCGAGAACGAGCGCTGGTGCACCCACTTCAGGCGCAGCCGCAGGCCCGGCGAACCGGCCAGCGCGGGCGCGCCATCGGACAGCAGCAGCGCCCCGGCGCCGTCCGACAGCATCCAGCGCAGGAAGTGCGAGTCGAAGTCGGTCTCGTAGCCGCGCGCCGCGAAGCGCGAGCGCTTGAACAGCCGCGAGGGCATCTCGCTGGCCACCGCGAGCGCCGAACGGTGCGCGCCCAGCTCGATGCCCTGCGCCGCGGCCTGGATCGCCGACACGCCGGCCGCGCAGATGCCGTGCACCGCAAGCGTCTCCATCGGCGCTGCAGCGAGCTCGCCCTGGATCATGTTGGCGAAGCCGGGCATCAGCGTGTCGCCACCCGAGGAGCCGCTGGCCAAGAGCGACACGCGCGACAGCTCGGCGCCGCCGCGGCGCAGGCAGTCGCGGATCGCGCCGGCCGCCATCTGCGCATTGGTGTGGCGCGTCGCGCCTTCGGCATCGATCGCGTAGTGCCGCGTGCGGATGCCGTTCTCGGCCAGGATGCGGCGCTTGATGCGCTCGGACATCCGGTTGAGCGGCGCGATGAAGTCGTCCATGCGCTCGTTGGGCACGGGGTCGCCCGGCATGAAGTAGCCGGCGCTTTCGAGGTAGACGCGTTGGAAGGGAACTGGCATGTGTCAGGAAGTGAAGGAATCGCCCGGCATCAGCGGTCGGCTGCGCCATCGCGGCCAGACCGCGCTGAGCACGAACACGCGCGCCATGTACGGCACCAGCCCGCCCTCGTTGAGCGACGGATCGACGCGCGCGCGGTAATGCGTGCGATGCAGATGCTTGAGCTCGGACCAATGGGCATGCGGGTTCTCGTGGTGCGCCGTGTGGAGCCCGATGTTGAACAGCAGCGGATTGACCCAGCCCTCGAAATTGCGCGCGTAGTTCAGCGGGGTACCCGGGGTATCGCCGCGCGCCCCTCGTTCGGGCCGGCGACCGTCGGCATGCGCGTGCTGCAGGTAGTTGGTGGCCAGCAGCCAGTGCAGGCCGTGCAGCTGCGGCAGGATCACGAACACCAGCGCCTTGCGCCAGTCGAGCGCGAGCAGCACGGCCCAGCTCGCGAGCCACAGTGCGTACTGCGCCATGCAGTAGCGCCAGGCCCCGCGCCGATGGCGATACAGGCGGCCCAGCCACGCAATGAACAGCGGGAACAGCACCCACACCGCCTGGAACGGATGCAGCAGGTAGCCGCGCAGGTGGTTGGTGTCGCCGCCGAAGCGGTAGGTGCGCGCCACGTCCTTCGGGCCATGGCGATGGCGGTGGTGGTTCGCCACGTGCGCGGGCCAGAACACGAAGGTCGGATGGCCCTGCAGCAGCGTGATCCAGAAGTCGGTCAGCCGGTTCATGCGCCGGCCGCGCCACATGCGCAGGTGCACGTGGTTGTGGTGGATCACGCCGACGCCGAGCGTGAGGAACAGCATCGGCGCATAGAGCCAGAGGCTGAAGCCGTGCACCCATTGCCAGGCGGCGAGCACCGGCAAGGCCGCCAGGTAGAACAGGCTCTGCCAGTCGCGCCAGTGACGCAGCCGCGGCATCTCAGGCCGGCCTGCCATCGTGCGTGGCCGCACGGCCGCGCTGCCTGTCGCGAAAGCCCCGGAACAGCGGCTCGGCCGCGTCCGCCGCGATGCGGGTGCCGAAGAGCCGGTCCATGAAGGTGAACTGGAAGCCGTAGTTGCCGTTGTGGCAGGCGTGGTGCAGGTGATGGCGCCGGCTGGCCGCGAACCAGTGGCTGTACGACACGCGCGGGAAGAAGTCGTAGTTCGAATGCCCGACGCTGTTGAAGAACAAGCTGAACACCGGCACCGAGGCCAGCGACCAGAAACTGAAGTCGTGCAGCACCATCGGCAGCAGGATCACGTTGCCGAGCATCGCGGCCTCCAGCGGATGGAAGCTGTAGGTGGCCCAGGGCGTGGTCACGAAGGAGCGATGGTGCGGCCCGTGGAAGCGCCGCAGCCAGCGCGTGTGCAGCAGCCGGTGGTTGAGCCAGAAATGCACGTCGTTCCACAGCGCGAGCACCACGATCTCTGCCACGACCTGGCGCCAGCCCGCATCGGGATCGAGCCGCGCCCAGCCCAGCTGCAGCAGCCCCCAGGGAAACACCATGCCGAGCCCGAAGATCAGCACCGAGATGCCCGACTGCGTGAGCTCGCGCCGCAGTTGCCCGGGCTGCAGCGGCCGCGGGTCGAGCACCCGGCCGATGCCCAGCGCCGGCAGCACGCGCTTCGTCAGCAGGGTGTTGAGCGCGCCGAAGCCGAGGTAGATGCCGCCAAAGAACAGCAGCCCCCACAGCATCACCTGCGGGGCGGAAAGGGACGTGAAGGTCTGCGCCATCCCCCCGAGGCTACAGCAGCATCTCGGGCACGATCGGGGCGATCAGCATGTTGTAGAAGCGCTGGAAGAAATCCGACTCGGGCTCGGCGGTCAGGATCAGCTCCTTCTCGCCGTCGGTCGTGAGCCATTCCAGGGTGCCCGTGCCCTTGGCCAGCCGCAGCCGGTAGGAGTTCTGCAGCTTGCTGATGTTGATCACGCGCAGCATCTCGCGCGCGAGCTGCGGGCTGTCGGCCACCACGCCCATCTCGGTGTTCTGGCTGGCCGAGCGCGGGTCGAGGTTCATCGAGCCGATGAAGATGCGGCGCTTGTCGATGGCCGCGGTCTTGGCATGCAGCCGGCCCAGCGACTTGCCGAACATGCCGAAGCGCTCGCCCGCGCTGGTGCGCTTGGGGCTCAGCTCGTAGACGTCGGCACCGCTGCGCAGCAGCCGCTCGCGGTAGCGCGCGTAGCCGGTGTGCACCAGCGGCTCGTCGTTGGCGGCCAGCGAGTTGGTCAGCAGCGTGAGCTTGACCTTGCGCTTCGTGAGTTCCTCGAAGGCGGCCATGCCGCGCTCGCCCGGCACCAGGTAGGGCGAGGTCAGGTCGACCTCGCTCTGCGCATCGAGCATCAGGGTCCAGACCTTCATCGTCACGCTGGTGGCGATGGCCTCCTCGGCGGTCATGGTGGTCGGCTTGGTCGGCGGATCGGCGATGGCCCGCGCCTCGCCCCACAAGAGGCCCATGCGGCCCGCGTCGAGCTCCTCGGCGATCGGCCCGTAGCCGAGGATGTCGACCGGCGGCAGCACGATCTTCGGCGGCGGCGCGGCCATGCCGATCCAGGCGTCGAAATCGGCGGCCGCCGGCGCACGGCCGCCCTCGCCCGTCACGATGTCGGCCACGGGCCAGACCTGCTGGCTGTTCCAGTAGGTGTCGAAGATCGATTCGAGCTGCGGCACCACCTTGCCGACCACCAGCGCGTCCATGTCGATGAAGTTCTGCGCCTCGCTGAGCACGAAGTACTCGTCGGCGATGTTGCGCCCGCCCACCACGGCCATCGCGCCGTCGGCGATGAACAGCTTGTTGTGCATGCGGTGGTTGAGCCGCGCGATCTCCAGCGGCGAGGCCGCGAAGCGCGACAGCAGCCCGCCGCCGCGCCCGCAGCAGAAGGGATTGAACAGCCGCACCTGCACGTTGGGCACGGCGGCCAGCGCCAGCAGCAGCTGCTGGCTCTTCATGGTGTAGAGGTCGTCGACCAGCAGGCGCACCTGCACGCCGCGCGCGGCGGCCTCGCGCAGCGAACGCAGCAGCAGCCGGCCGGTGGCGTCGTTCTCGAGCTGGTAGTACTGCACCACGAGCGAACGCTGGGCTCGCTGCGCGAGCTGGATGCGCGCGTCGAGCGAATACACGCCCAGCGGCATCAGCCGGAAGCCCGAGTGCTCGCCGGGCGGCGTCGAGGCCTCGGCGATCTTCGCCAGCCGGGTCGAGGGATCGAAGGCCGCGGCATGCTCGGCGGGCCGTTCGCGCGCGGGCGGCAGCGCACCGCAGGCGGCGAGCGTCGCGGCCAGGCCGAGGGCGTACACGAGGCGCAGCGCGCGCCGGATCCAGGCATTCGTCATTTCTTCCGTCCTTCCCCACCATCGGCGCGATGAGCGCGCTCCCGGGGCCGCATCTTCCCTCTTTTCGAGCGCGGCCCCTGCAGCGGGTACGGCGCGCACGCCACGCCGGTTTCAGCGGCGGCATCGTCCTAGAATCCGCCCCCACAGCGACCGGAGCACACCGCCATGCAACTTCCGACCTTCTCGCGCGCGGCATTCGGAACCCTCACCCTCACACTTACCCTGGCCGCGGCGGCACTCTGCGCACCCGCCCACGCGGCACTCGACATCGGCGACCCCGCGCCCCGCTTCACCGCCACCGCGGCGCTCGGCGGCAAGACCTTCCGCTACTCGCTGGCCGATGCGCTCGCCAAGGGGCCGGTCGTGCTGTACTTCTTTCCGGCCGCCGACTCGAACGAGTGCTCGATCGAGGCCCATGCCTTCGCCGAGGCCATCGACCAGTTCGCGGCCCTGGGCGCGACGGTGATCGGCGTCTCGGCCGACGACATCGACACGCTGTCGAAGTTCTCGGTCAAGTCCTGCCAGAGCCGCTTTCCCGTGGCCTCCGACGAATCGAAGAGCGTGATCCAGTCCTTCGACGCGGTGATGCAGACCCGGCCCGACTTCGCCAACCGGCTGTCGTACGTGATCGCGCCCGACGGCAAGGTCGCCTCGTACTACCAAAACCTCAATCCAGACAAGCATGTCGAGCGCATGCTCAATGCGGTGAAGGCGCTGCCCAGGGCCGCACGCTAGACGGCGCGCGGGGTTTCGCCGCTTCGCGCAAAATCCCGGCCCATGCAGCTCAACTTCATCGCCAACGCCGACGTTCCCTCGGCCTCCGGCCGCACCCTCCCCGTCATCGACCCTTCCGACGGCCAGCCCTACGACGAGATCCAGCGCAGCAATGCCGCCGACATCGACAGCGCGGTGCGCGCCGCGCGCGACTGCTTCGAGGGCGTGTGGCACAAGGTCAGCGCGGCCGACCGCGGCCGGCTGCTGTTCAAGCTCTCGCTGAAGATCGCCGAGCATGTCGACGAGCTCGCGGCCATCGAGCAGCGCGACTGCGGCAAGCCCGTGAAGCAGGCGCGCGCCGATGCGCTCGCGCTGGTGCGCTACTTCGAGTTCTATGCCGGCGCCTGTGACAAGCTGCACGGCGAGACCATCCCCTACCAGGACGGCTACAGCGTCTTCACCTGGCGCGAGCCGCACGGCGTGACCGGCCACGTCATCCCGTGGAACTACCCGATGCAGATCTTCGGGCGCAGCGTGGGCGGCGCGCTCGCGGCCGGCAACGTCTGCGTGGTCAAGCCGGCCGAGGACGCCTGCCTGTCGCTGATCCGCGTGGCGCAGCTCGCGGCCGAGGTCGGCTTCCCGGCCGGCGCGCTCAACATCGTCACGGGCTACGGCCACGAGGTGGGCGACGCGCTCGCGCGCCACGAGGGCATCGACCACATCAGCTTCACCGGCAGCCCGAAGATCGGCACGCTGATCCAGCAGGTGGCGGCCGAGCGCCATTGCCCGGTCACGCTCGAGCTCGGCGGCAAGAGCCCGCAGATCATCTTCGCCGATGCCAACCTCGACGCGGCGATCCCGGTGCTGATCAACGCCATCGTGCAGAACGCCGGCCAGACCTGCTCGGCCGGCTCGCGCGTGCTGGTCGAGCGAGCCATCTACGAGCCGCTGCTCGAGCGCCTGGGCCATGCGTTCGAGGCGCTGCGCGTGGGCCCGGCCGCGATGGACCTCGACGTCGGCCCGCTGATCCGACAGACCCAGCAGCAGCGCGTGTGGGATTTCCTCAGCGACGCGCAGGTGGCCGGCATCCCGATGGTGGCGCAGGGCATCGTGGTCGACGAAGCACCCGAGACCGGCTTCTACCAGGCGCCCACGCTGCTGCGCGACGTGCCGGTGAACCATCGCCTCGCGCAGGAAGAAGTGTTCGGCCCGGTGCTCGCCGCCATGGCCTTCGCCGATGAAGACGAAGCCGTCGCGCTCGCCAACGCGACCCAGTTCGGCCTGGTCGCCGGCATCTGGACCGAGAACGGCGCGCGCCAGTTCCGCATGGCCAAGCGCGTGCGCAGCGGCCAGGTGTTCATCAACAACTACGGCGCCGGCGGCGGCGTCGAGCTGCCCTTCGGCGGCGTCAAGTCCTCTGGCTATGGCCGCGAGAAGGGCTTCGAGGCGCTGTACGGCTTCACCACGCTGAAAACGGTGGCGGTGAAGCACGGCTGAGATCGCCCCCTTCAAGCAAAAACGCGGCGGACCGCCAGGCCCGCCGCGTTTTTTCTTGCGCGCCGCAGCCGCTCAGCCGAGCGCCGTATCGAGCAGCATCATGAGCACGAAGCCCACCATGAGCCCGCCGGTGGCGAAGGCCTCGTGCCCCTTGCGGTGCGACTCCGGAATGATCTCGTGGCTGATCACGAACAGCATCGCACCCGCCGCGAAACCCAGGCCCCAGGGCAGCAGCATCGCCGAATGGCCGACCACGGCCGCGCCGAGCACCGCGCCCAGCGGCTCGACCAGGCCCGAGGCCATGCCGATCAGCACGGCGAAGCTGCGGCTGTAGCCCGCGGCCAGCAGCGCCACCGCCACCACCAGGCCCTCGGGCACGTCCTGGATCGCGATGCCGGTGGCCAGCGCGTCGGCGCGCAGGCCGTTGTTGGCCGCGTAGCCGACGCCGATCGCCAGCCCCTCGGGCACGTTGTGCAGCGCGATCGCGAACACGAAGAGCCACGTGCGCCGGATCTGGCGCGCCGCCTGCCCCTCGCGGCCCTTGATGAAATGCTCGTGCGGCAGCACGCGGTCCATCACCATCAGAGCGATGCCGCCGAGCAGGATCGCGCCGCCGATCACGCCGCCGGCCGCCCAGTCGCCACCGCCGAAGACGCCGATCGACTTGGCCGCCTCGAGGCCCGGAATGATCAGCGAGAAGGCGCAGGCCGCGAGCATCACGCCGGCGCCGAAGCCGAACAGCGTGTCCTGCACGCGGTCGGGCAGGCGCTGCGAGAAGATCACCGGCGTGGTGCCCAGCGCCGTGGCGAAGGCCGCCACCGAGCCGCCGAGGAACGCGTTCCAGACCACCGGGTCGGCGGTCACGAAACGCCAGAAATGCGCCACCACGACGACCGCGCCGGCCGCCACGATCGCCAGCCCGAGCCATTCGCGCGCGCTGCGGGCGGGACGCGGGCCGTGCATGGCGGGGGCCGCGGCCGGTTGCTCGGAGCTGTCGGGGTTCATGCGCCGGAATTTCCGCCGCGCAGCGCCGCGGCATGGCGACGGGCCACCTCGGCCCAGTTCACGACGTTGTAGAAGGCCGCGATGTATTCGGGGCGGCGGTTCTGGTACTTGAGGTAGTAGGCGTGCTCCCACACGTCGAGCCCGAGGATCGGCACGTTGCCCGAGCCGATGCCGCGCATCAGCGGGCTGTCCTGGTTGCCGCTGCTCTCCACCGCGAGCTTGCCGGCGGGCGTGACCGTGAGCCAGGCCCAGCCGCTGCCGAAGCGCGTGAGCGCGGCCTTGGTGAAGGCCTCCTTGAAGGCCTCGAAGCCGCCGAGGTCGGCATCGATGGCCTTGGCGAGTTCGCCCTCGGGCAGGCCGCCGCCGCCCTGGCCCACGGGCGCCATCACGGTCCAGAACAGGCCGTGGTTGGCATGGCCGCCGCCGTTGTTGCGCACCGGCGCGCGCAGGGCTTCGGGCAGCTGTTCGACGCCGGCGATCAGCGCCTCGACCGGCTGGCCTTCGTGCGGCGTGTCCTTCAACGCGGCGTTGAGGTTGTTGACGTAGGTCTGGTGGTGCTTGCCGTGGTGGATTTCCATCGTCTGCGCGTCGATGTGGGGCTCGAGCGCGTCGAAGGCATAGGGCAAGGCGGGAAGAACGTAGGGCACGATGACAAAGCTCCTGGTTGAAAGAAGCCCTTTGCGTCGTCCATTCGCTACGTACTCAGGCGCACAAATGATAATTGTTCGCATTGTCTATGTCCAGACAGGCTGCATGGGAATGGCGAGAACCCGCCAGGCGGGGCGCGGCCGATACACTGGCCGGGCCGTCGCCGCCTGCGCAAAGAACGCCCGATGAACGCTCCACGCCCCCTGCCCTTCGTCCGCCTCCTCCCCGTGCTGGCGCTCGCCGCCGCCGGCCTCGCCCGCGCCGAGTTCGCCTCGCCGCCGCCCGGCGAATACATCTACCAGGGCGGCAACGGCGCGCTGCGCGTCAAGCCCAACGGCCATTTCGACATCACGACCATCGGCGCCAACGCCCACACCTGCGCGCTCGACGGCAACGTGGCGCGCGGTACGGCGAAGCTCGACGACTCGAGCTGCGTGGTGAACTTCACCGTCAACGGCGGCACGGTCAAGGTCGGCAGCAACGGCGCCGACCAGTGCCGCGACAGCTGCGGCGCGCGCGCCACCTTCGAGGGCACCTACACCCGCCCGGCCCCGGCCTGCACCGACAAGGCCGTGGCCGCCTCGCGCCAGGGCTTCAAGCGCCGCTACGACGCGCGCGACTACGCCGCCGCCCTCACCACGCTGGCGCCCGTGCTCACCGAGTGCGACAAGACCCTCGACTGGATCAGCAAGGGCTGGATGCGCAACGACCTCGCGCTGACCCAGTACAAACTCGGCGACCGCGCCGCCTGCCTGCAGACCCTGGCGCCGCTGGCCGAGAGCGCGGGCAAGAGCGACGAGAAGATCCAGGAGGAATACCCGCCGGCCGACGCCGAGATCTACCTGCCGGTGGTGCGCGCCACCCGCACCAACCTCAAGCTCTGCCGCGGTTGAACGGCCCCGTATCGCCGAAGCTTGACCGCGGGCAAGGTCGGCCGCGGCGCGATCCAGTAGCCTGCGCGGCACAGGCCCTTGGGCCATGGCGCAAAATCGGACCCCTCGCCCCATGAACAACCGCAGCAGCTCCAGCACCGTCATCCCGATCGCCGAGATCGGCCGCGCGCGCGCGGCCCTCGCCGTGCCCGGCGTCGCGGTGCCCGCCACCGGCGTGCTGCACGACCGCCTAGGCCGGCCGCTGACCGACCTGCGCATCAGCGTGACCGACCGCTGCAACTTCCGCTGCAGCTACTGCATGCCGAAGGACGTGTTCGACCAGGACTACCAGTACCTGCCGCACAGCGCGCTGCTGAGCTTCGAGGAGATCACGCGGCTGGCCCGCCTGTTCGCCGCGCACGGCGTGCGCAAGATCCGGCTGACCGGCGGCGAGCCGCTGCTGCGCAAGAACATCGAGGGCCTGATCGAGCAGCTCGCCGCGCTGCGCACGCCCGCGGGCGAACCCCTCGAGCTCACGCTCACCACCAACGGCTCGCTGCTCAAGCGCAAGGCCGCCGCGCTCAAGGCCGCCGGCCTGCAGCGCGTGACCGTCAGCCTCGACAGCCTCGACGATGCCGTGTTCCGCCACATGAACGACGTCGACTTCCCGGTCGCCGACGTGCTGGCCGGCATCGAGGCCGCGCACGCCGCGGGCCTGGGCCCGATCAAGGTCAACATGGTGGTCAAGCGCGGCACCAACGAGCAGGAGATCCTGCCGATGGCGCGCCACTTCCGCGACCAGCTCGACGGCAAGGTCGTGCTGCGCTTCATCGAGTACATGGACGTCGGCGCCACCAACGGCTGGCGCATGGACGAGGTGCTGCCCTCGGCCGAGGTGGTCGCGCGCATCGGCGCCGAATTCCCGCTGCGCCCGCTCGAGGCCAGCGTGGCCGGCGAGACCGCCCAGCGCTGGGCCTATGCCGACGGCCGCGGCGAGATCGGCGTCATCAGCAGCGTCACGCAGGCCTTCTGCCACGACTGCAGCCGTGCGCGGCTGTCGACCGAGGGCAAGCTCTACCTGTGCCTGTTCGCGAGCGCCGGCCACGACCTGCGCCCGCTGCTGCGCGGCGCCGCCAGCGACGAGGAGATCGCCTCGGCCATCGGCCATGTCTGGCAGGGCCGCGCCGACCGCTACTCGGAACTGCGCGCGCTGCGCGGCCCCGACGATGGCGGCGCCAAGGCGCAGCGCCGCGTCGAGATGAGCTACATCGGCGGATGAGCGCACCGATGGGCCGCATCGCCGACATCGCCGCCGGCCTCGCCTGCCACGACACCCAGGACCTCGGCGTCGATGGCGTGCGCAGCTTCATCGAGCGGCTGGTCGAGGGCGCCGTCGTCGCCCAGCGCGAGCAGCTCGGCCTGCGCCAGGCGCTCGGCCGCGTGCTGGCCGAGGACATCGTCTCGCCGGTCAGCGTGCCGCCGCACGACAACTCCGCCATGGACGGCTTCGCCTTCGACGGCGCGCTGCTGCGCGACGACGCGCCCAGCGATGCCTCGGTCTCGCTGCGCATCGTCGGCACGGCATTGGCCGGCGCCACCTGGCGCGGCGTGCTGGCCGCGGGTGATGCCGTGCGCATCATGACGGGCGCCGTCATGCCGGCCGGGCTCGACACCGTGATCCCGCAGGAGTTCTGCCGCGTCGAGGACGATCGCCTGAGCTTTCCCGCGCGCGTGGTGCGCCGCGGCGACAACCGCCG